>NZ_JAUBDI010000013.1:0-16013 GCF_033253735.1 Sporosarcina saromensis
TTAGAAAAGAGATTATCGATTATACTAGACATAGATAGTGCATCCTCCTTGGTTTTTGTAGTGATTAACCTTGAGGATGCCCTATCTTTTTTGTGTTTACACAGACTATTGTACGTCACCCAAGGAAGCGAGTTCCACGCTCAAGGAAGTGGGTTTCGCGCTCAAGGAAGTGAGTCCTGCGCTCAAGGAATCGAGTTTCGCGCTCAAGGAAGTGAGTCCCGCGCTCAAGGAAGCGGTTTTCACGCTCAAGGAAGTGAGTCCCGCGCTCAAACCCAACTGCCTCCGACTACAAAAATCCCAAATCTCCCAAATGCCTACCCACACCGACAAAAATCCCTCTCAATCCCTAAAATCCAGCCCATTCTGCCCAACCATCTGAATAGGCGTATACATATTAATGATATGAAGAGGTGGTGAACGTTGAAAAAAGATCGAGTGTTTGTTGAACAGGATCCGTTTGCGGTGGAACAGCGGGAGTGGAAGCAACGACAATCAAAGGAACGGTATAAGCAACTGTTAACAATTGCTTCTCCGATTTTCCTATTGCTCGTATGGGAAGTGTTGTCGAGGACGGGAATCATGGATATCCGCTTTTTTCCGCCACCTTCCGCAATTATCGGCACGTTTTTCGACATGGTGACGAGTGGTGTAATGGCTGAACATATCGGCATTTCGTTGTACCGGATTTTTGCTGGATTCCTAGCAGGCGTTATACCTGGAGTTGTCATTGGGTTACTGATGGGGCTTTATTCTCCAATTCGACATTTTGTACAGCCAATTGTGATGGCGCTTATGCCAATTCCTACATTGGCTTTGCTCCCGATCATCATTATTCTTTTTGGGATTGGTGATTTGTCGAAAGTCGTTACGATCGCTGGAAGTGTTTTCTTCCCTGTCGTTATTAATACGGCAGCAGGTGTGTTAAATATTGACCGAATTTATTTGGACGTTGCGAAAAATTATGGAGCCGGAAAGGTGCAGTTCTTTTTCAAGATTGCGTTACCCGGGGCATTCCCG
The DNA here is from genome assembly GCF_033253735.1 of Sporosarcina saromensis. NCBI lineage: Bacteria > Bacillati > Bacillota > Bacilli > Caryophanales > Caryophanaceae > Sporosarcina > Sporosarcina saromensis. The sequence continues at coordinate 1,018 of NZ_JAUBDI010000013.1, forward strand.
GTCATGCTGGAAGGCATTCAAATGGGGCAGGCAATCGCCTTGTTGACAATTGTTGCCGCAGAAATGATGGGGGCTACCTCTGGAATCGGATACTTAATATGGACGTCCTACAAAGCCTTCCTGCTGAAGGAAATGTATGTCGGACTCATTCTGATTTCATTTTTCGGCTATCTATTCTCCTTATTGCTTCGCGGTGTTCAGAAAAAGTTGCTACCTTGGAGGTGATGAGATGCGTAAAGAATCGAAAATTGAAATTAGAAATTTAACGAAAGCCTTTTACAAAAAACAAGCAAGTGTGACAGCGCTAGACGACATTTCCCTCTCGATTGGTGAGGGGGAGTTTGTCTGTATTGTCGGACCGAGTGGTTGTGGTAAAACGACGTTACTTCGAATTCTAGCTGGTCTTGAACAACCGAGTGTAGGGGAATTCGAAATTCGTTCCGTACAAGAGGGACGCCCGTTGCAATCAATGGTGTTCCAAGAAAGGGGCATCATCCCTTGGCTAACGGTGAAGGAAAATGTCGCATTCGGATTAAAGATGCGAAAAATGCCGAAATCACTAATTCGAGATCGTACGGACTATTATTTGAAGAAAACCGGACTGGATAAGTTCGCACATTTGTATCCAAAAGAACTATCAGGGGGCATGAAACAACGGGTAAGCATTGCCAGAGCATTTGCCAATGATCCGGAAATCTTGCTCATGGATGAACCGTTCGCAGCGTTGGATGAACAAAACAAATTTATCCTCCAAGAAGAATTGTTATCAATCTGGGCTGAAACAAAGAAAACCGTAATTTTCATCACCCATAGCATAGATGAAGCATTGCTGCTCGGAGATCGAATTTTATTAATGAGTGCTCAACCAGGCAAGATCATTAATCAAATCCATATCGATACGCCAAGACCTCGTACGATTGAAGATATACGGAAAGACCCTGTTATGGCGGGACAGTTTGTCGACATTTGGAATCATTTGCAACACGAAGTGCAACGTTCAAGAAAAGAAAACGGTCGAAAAGGGGAGAAAACATGAGGAAAGGATTTCGAGTTGGATGGATGTTGTTAGTTGCGTTTGTTCTATTACTCGCAGGCGCATGTGCCAAGAAAGAACCTGCAAAAGAACCGACGGATGGGAAGGATCCGGGAGATACAACAGTAGAAGTACCATCCGGAGACTTAGCGCCGCTCGATAAGCGTGTGAAAGTGTTAATCGCAGAAGATGGCGCTGCTTCAGGAGCGGGCTTCTATATCGCGAAGGAAAAAGGCTACTTTGAAGACTATAACATTGAGGTGGATTTCGCGGATTTCGCCAACAGTGATGATATGCTGCCGGCACTAGCGGCTGGGGAAGTGGATATTGCAGGAGGCGTCTCGACTGCTTCATTCTTCAATGCAATTGCGCAAGGTATCGACGTGAGGATCATTGCAGATAAAGGACATAATATGCCTGGAAAATCGTACTTCTCGTTTGTAATAGGCAATCATATGGTGGACGAAATAAAAGATTATCCGGACTTTAAAGGCAAGAAGATTGGCGTATCGTCCAGAAACTCGATTGATGGCTATATTTACGAAGAAATGTTGAAACATGCAGGATTAACAGAGGAAGACGTAGAGTATGTCCATATGGCTGACTTTGGTACAATGTTAGGAGCAATCGATTCGGGAACAATTGATGCAGCGCTTAGTATTGAACCGTTAATCGCACAAGGAATTGCAGAGGGGTTCCACGTACGATTTGGAGACACGACCGATTATGCGCCTGAATCACAAATTGCTATGGTGCTTGCTTCACCGAAATTTATGGGGGAGGAAGAAATCTCCTTACGCTTCATGGCAGCGTATTTAAAAGGCGTAAGAGATTACAATGATGCCTTCTTCAAAGACATTGGCAAGGCTGAAATCGTTGACATCATGGTGAAGCACACGGCATTGAAAGACCCTGAGCTATGGGATCGCGTCTTCGTGACGGGACTCGATCCAAACGGCAAAATGTTCGTAGAAGATATTAAAAAGCAATACGACACGTACAACGCAAATGGAGCAATTCTAGGAGATATCGATTTTGATAAAGCAATTGATACATCATTGACCGAAGAGGCAGTAGAAGTTATAGGGGTTTACGAGGAATAAATGATTTGCACAGCGTGAAACCAAGGTTCTCGAAACTTGGTTTCACGCGATTTTTGATTCTATGGAGTTTTAACTTGTCCGAGCTTCATTGATACCTTAAAGAAATATTTCCAGAAGTTGTAATGCTTGATGGTGAGGAACAGTTGAATGGTATCCCCCATTACGGCTTTACGGTGATTGAAAAGATGAAAACCGCTTCGCCTTTTACGTCTTCAGTCCACTCGGCAATGACATGATAGTAATACTTTCCCTTTTCCTCAGGAACGGTAATTTTGTTGTCGATTACGTCAATCGGAGTTCCAGGATCATCCTCGCCTGCATATAGAAACACACGATAATTATCTGGTTGTGGCACATTAGAATTTGCGTCAGCAGATAACCCCAGTATAATTTTTTCACCTGGACCGCTCTTAGTAGGAATTCCATCTTCTAATGCTCTTGTTGGGTTAAACGGTTCAAATGCGCAAGATTGCTCTTCGTCCTCCCAGCAATGCTTTGAATACTTGGGCTTAAATGCAGCCATTCTCGTTTGAAAGAGTCCATCTGGTCTACCAAGTTCAACCTCTTCATTTTGTAATGAATCAGGTGCCGGTGTCTCATTAGAACAACCTCCTACTATGAAGGTGGCAGAAAAAAACAACAGTATTACCCAATTCTTCAAATATACTCTCCCCCTCTAGGTTACTTATTCAATATATTACCATTAAAAATAATTTATTTAAATAAAAATTTAAGAATATTTAAAGGGTTATTGGTGTGGGTGTGGAAATAGTAATAAGTGTAAGAAAAAATACTATTTAGGAGGTGTAAGTAATGAAGAAACTTGTTGGATTGTTGGTTGCATGTAGTATGGCTCTAGTCATGTTTTCGGGCACAAAGTGTAGAACTATCTAGGAGAATCTCTGCAAGATCAGTGTTCTCCTAGATGGAAATATCTATTACATAATATACATAGAATGTACTGCGTATGCTGGTAGGCACACCTCCCACAGAGTAAAATGATTGGAGTTGTCATTATGTTGAACTTAATACAATTCGAATTGACAAAAGTGATGAAATCTAAATTCTTTCAACTAATGCTTCTTATTTCTTCTATTTTTGTGCTTACTTATTTTGTTTTTATCTATACCAATACAATTCGAGCAAACGACTTACAAGCAGAGTCAGAAGCAAAGATCATTAACGTTTCAAATGAACTGGCTGAACTAGAGGAATCTATCAAGAAAGGCGAAGTTAAAGCGGATGACGAAGAAGTAGTTTTGCGAATTACTGATTTAAAAGGCATTATCGAAGAACATAAAGTAAAGCTAAACGGATATAAAAATGAAGATTGGATGGCCTTGTTAGATATGGAATTGGATCATTTGGAACCGATTGTGAAGCGTGATCTTGCTAACTTTGATTATTATACTTCTACATGGCAGACGCTTTTTACAACCGAAACCAATTATGAACAGTACAAATGGATGCGGGAACACGAAATCATTCCCGTTTACCCGATTAACTCGTTAGCTTATCGAACGGCATATGATGTTGTTTATGATTTACCTGGATTGGAAGAATCGATTAAGAAACTCAGTACGAAATATTCATCTACAGGTATTTATTATGTGCACCATCTGTTCTCGGTTATTTTTAGTGTTTTTGGGGCCAGTTTTTTTCTATTGATTTTTGGAGATATCGTCACAAGAGAGCGATTAGGCACAAGCGGACCGATTCTCTTGCTTCGAAGCCAACCCATTCGACGTGGTTACATCCTTGTGAGTAAATTTGTAACGGTCGTAATTGCTACGCTCCTACTCCTTTTCGGTATAGGCGTTTTCGCTTTATTACTCGGAACCATTTTCGACCGCCTTGGCCATTGGAATTATCCAGTGCTCATATACGGGGAGAAATATTCATTTTATTTTATGAATATGAGCACATTTTTAATCAAATCGATGATTTTATTCATAATGGTACTCTTGTTTTGTTATGCCCTGTTGTTTTTATTCTCCGTCCTAACAAAAAGAGTGCCTGTAGCGATAAGTTTAGTGCTCACTATACTATTTTTAGGCATGAATATGAGTGAGGCATCGTCCTTATCCGCCTTTGCTCCTTACAGTCCATTCCACTACTTTTCAGTTTCAAAAGTAGTTACAAACGAACTGGCCGTAACGATGAAGAACTTTACGTTTTCGTTTTCAACAGGGATGATGACGCTCGCGCTAGCAACTGTGCTCGTATTGATGGCTACATTTTTGCTCGCTACACTACAAGAAAAATTAATCGTTCGTAGACCGGCTAAGATTCGAATTGAATCGGCTTGAAGCAAAAACGTTCCATGATCGCGATAAATCCGCATCATGGAACGAGCGTTATTCGGGGAGGTTGGCAGTTTTATGTTTATTCGCGACAGCCGTCTGATAACTATGCAAGCCCATGCCAATGATGATGACTACTACGCCAATTAGTGATAGTGTGCCAGGTAAGGCGATATGTAAAATGAGCATTTCGCCAATCATTGCAAAAATAAGCTCAGTCGACTGGGTTGCTTCCACGGCTGCAAGTTTCCCTTGGTCATTTTGAACAAGGTCCGTTGCCAGGAAAAATAGTGTCGTCGCGATGACGCCTGAACTAACGGCGACAATTAACGATTGGACGACTTGATTTGTAGACGGTGGACCGACAGTGAGTAGTGCATAAATTGCAAATCCAATCCAAACAGGGATCGTCATCAATGTCATAGCAAGGACACGTTGAAAAGTATCCAATCGACCTTGCAATAAGTCCATCATTTTTCGGTTTCCTAACGGATAGGCAAATGCAGCAAGGAGTACCGGAAGAATGCCGAGCACGAATGTCCGCGCGTCCACACTGTTTGCATTCGGTATTTGAATGATCACAACCCCTATAAATATGACCAACGTAATCCCCAACGACGCAAGCGGAATTTTTTGTCGGATTCGTTGCTCACCGTGCTTCGTCTGAACGACGATAACGAACAGTGGTGCAAGCAGGACCCCTGCAACAATCGTCAGTTGCCACGTTCCTGCCAGTAACCAACCGGGACTATAGCCTGCAGCAAACGTCAAAGGCGCGTAGAATAATACGAATGCAACGACACTCCAAATGAAAAACGGAACTGGCGTAGCGAGCATCGCTTTTCGCATATTACCGAGCCCCTTTCGATAAGCGACAATGGCAATAAGGAAAGGGACCATGAAGAAATAGCGGAGGGAAGCACTCCATAACCAGCTGCCTCCCGACATTTCCATCGATCTATTTAAAACGAAAGTGACTGCAAAAAATAACGCAGAGATGATCCCAATCCAAATGGCTTTCATAAGGGGTAAGCCTCCTTAAGCGCGTTCCTCGAATAATTGAACAGCTTGGATAATGACTTCTGTTGCTTTTACCATATTGTCTGCGGAAATATATTCATACTTTCCGTGATAGTTTTCACCGCCTGTGAAGATGTTTGGTGTTGGCATCCCCATATAGGAAAGCTGTGAACCGTCCGTGCCGCCGCGGATAGGAACAATATTCGGTTCAATATCGAGCATTTTGAATGCATCCGCAATAATATCCACGATTTCCATGACAGGCTCAATCTTCTCACCCATATTGAAATATTGCTCCACGAGTTCCAATTCTACTGCATGATCACCGTGTTGTTTTTTCATCTGCTCCGCTGTTTCAATCATCAGCTGTTTGCGCGCTTCGAACGTTTCACGGTCAAAATAACGGATGATGTAACTCAACTCCGTCTTCTCAACAGACCCGCTCACATCCATTAGGTGAATGAACCCTTCATACCCATCTGTTTTCTGAGGAATTTCATCGACGGGCATCGCTGCTTGAAATGCATTAGCAAGTAAGATGGAGTTCACCATTTTATCTTTTGCGGAACCAGGGTGCACATTCGTTCCGTGGAACGTTACTGTTGCACCTGCCGCATTAAAACTTTCGTATTGAAGCTCACCAATCGGTCCACCATCCATCGTATATGCATAATTTGCTCCGAATGCTTCGACATCGAATTTATGTGGTCCACGTCCAATTTCCTCATCAGGTGTAAACCCAATGCGTAATTTTCCGTGTTTAATTTCTGGGTGTTGTATCAAGTACTCCATGGCTGTCATGATTTCAGCAATTCCGGCTTTATTGTCAGCACCGAGTAATGTCGTGCCGTCCGTCGTTATCAATGTATGCCCGACATAGTTTTTTAACTCAGGAAACGCAGAAACGGTCATCGTCGTGTTTGCATTCAACTGGATATCCTGTCCGTCATACGCATCGATTCGTTGAGGATTGACGTTTTTCCCTGTGTAGTCCGTTGCCGTATCAACATGTGCCAAGAAGCCGATAACAGGCATTTCTTTGTCCGTATTCGCAGGCAGTGACGCGAATAAATAGCCGTTTTCATCTAACGTAATTTCTTCCATTCCGATTTCTTGCAGTTCCTTTTCAAGAACGTGCAGCAAATCCCATTGTCCTGGCGTTGAAGGTGTCGTCGTACCCTTTTCATCAGATTGTGTATCAATTTTTGCATAGCGTGTTAGACGTTCAATCAATTTTTCTTTCATTCGTAACTACCTCCCGAGGTTAAAGTGCGTTTATTGTATCGTCAGCGTCCATGTAGCCTTGAATCTATTATATGGACGCGTTGTATACGTGATAAATAGCTATGTTCATCTTATCAGATTGTTTCGATTTACGGAATACTTAACGACGCGACTTCCGATACTAGCAGCAATCAATACTTGTGCTGCGTAATAAGTGATCATCACGAACGCATCGCGGTAAGGGATTTCGACGATAAAACGGTCAATTGCAAGGACCGAATCGGAAAACATGAAGAGTAACGCACCGATGATGGCGAGTTTTAGTCCGGTTTTTATCGCCATCCAGCCCATCGTTAAAATGACCGCAATGTACGCAAGTATGGCGATCCCTAAAACGAATTGATCGGCCATGAATTGGGAGCCCGCAATCCAAACGGCCATTCCAATTCCGTAGGCAAGTAGTAAAATCGCTACCCAAATAGGAATTTTCTTTCGAGTAGCTTGTTTAAAGGCGAAAATATAGATGACATGTCCGATGAAAAACGTCACCAATCCTGCCATGAACCAATAAATGACACCGTCCGCAATCATACAGATGAATAACCCGAACAGGATTCTTTTTTTATAGGTTGAAGAGACGAGCGGTAAAGTTAAGGCGCCAAAGAGAATGATGAGTGCCATCGGAATCAGTTTCATGAATATTTTAAAGCTAACCGGCTCCGGTGGAATGAAAAAGATATAAACAGCGCTAAAAACAATGATTGCTGCTACGACTAAACTTCTCACAGTATGTACATCTCCTTTCTCTCATGTAGTTCGAGAGAGAGAAGGGAAATTCCTGCTAATTGAGTGTCGTTAATAATTTATTCGTCCGTAAAATGTCGATAAAGACATCGAGGGCTTTCGTTTGAAAGGGTGTACTCGTGACAATTGAAAATTTTCTTGGATAAGGGAGCCCTTTTACGTGCATCATTTGTAAATCACCACACGTCAGCTCTTTTTTAATGGACCAGTGAGAGAGAAGACTAATGCCAAGGCCAGCCTCAACGGATTCCTTAATCGGCTGCGTACTGCTAAAATTCATCAGTTTTTTCGGGGCAATTTGATGTTGGTGAAATAAATTATCCATTGCAGCCCTCGTTCCTGATCCTTGTTCCCGGGCAATCCACATTTCCTGTTCTAACGCTTTTAACTCAATTGCGTCCCGCCTGTTAGCAAGTGGATGCGTTTTTGAACAAACAATTACCATCCGATCTTCCGCGAAATCTTCTACGATTAATTTCGATGCATTGAATGAACCTTCTACAATTCCGATGTCCAGCTGGTGACTTGCGACTAATTCCGCAATTGTTGTTGTGTTTCCAATCGTAACGGTAGGCAAGATGTCAGGATAGTTCACTTTTAAATTGGCGATAATACGTGGTAGGACATATTCTCCAAACGTGTAGCTTGCGCCAATTGACAACGGTCCACTTGCTTTATGTACGACATCATCGACAAGATTTTGCATTTTCGTATACAATGCGAGAATTTCCTTTGCGTGATGATACACAATTTCTCCTGCCTGATTGAGCCGAACGTATTTATTCGTCCGCTCTAACAATCTTGACCCGATTTGCTCCTCCAACTGCCGAATGTATTGGCTGACGGCGGGTTGCGTCATGTGATGCTCTTCAGCCGCACGCGAAAAGCTCTGTTTCTCTGCGACTGTTATGAATACTTGTAGCTGCTGATCCATGATGACCCACTCCTCTCTATTAATAACTGATTACTTATCATACCTATTATTATAATTTATTTTACTTATCATATGTACACGTTTATTCTAACAGCAGGAGGTGTTTGCAAAATGGCTTCAGATTCTGTGACTAACAAGAATGGGAATAAAAATGCCTTATGGATCGCCGGGATTGCTTTTACATTTTTCATTGCACTCTTAGGATTTTTATTAGCAAAAGTGCCTGGTTTTGACCATATTGGCCAATTGGCAAGTGCCATTATTATTGCAGTAGCGTTCAGACAAATATTTGGCTATCCCGAAATGCTTCGTGCAGGGATTACGTTTTCGTCTAAAAAGCTACTTCGATTAGCAATTATTTTGTACGGATTGAAGTTAAATATCGACGTTGTCTTCAAGGATGGGTTAGGTCTCTTAGTGAGGGATGCGGTCATTATTGCATTTGCAATCGGGGCAATGGTGTTACTCGCAAAGTGGATGAAGGCGGATAAAAACATCTCCCTCCTATTAGGTGTAGGGACGGGGGTATGTGGAGCTGCCGCCATTGCTGCGGTTGCGCCAATCGTAAAAGCGAAGGATGAGGATACGGCAATTGGTGTCGGCATCATCGCACTGATGGGGACAGTATTTGCAATCGGCTATACAATATTGCGTCCAATCGTTCCGCTTATTCCGACAGATTACGGCATTTGGTCGGGCATGAGTTTACACGAGCTTGCCCACGTAGCCATTGCGGCTGCACCAGCTGGAGAAGATGCGTTAGCAATTGCGCTACTTGCGAAGTTAGGTAGAGTATTTCTTCTCGTACCACTTTGTTTCATTTTCATTTATCTCATGAAACGTAAAAGCAAAGGGCAAGACGAAGAACAGAGTAAAATTGAATTCCCATGGTTCCTCGTTGGGTTCATTTTACTAAGCATTTTCGGTAGTTATGTATTAGGGCATTCCATTCCTGTATCTGCTGGTTTTATGGAAGGCGTCAGCACACTTACAACTTGGTTATTGACTGCTGCGATGGTTGGTCTCGGATTGAACGTCAGCTTGAAAGACTTACGGGATCGTGCCATGAAACCGTTGTTGGCCATGACGATTGTGTCAATTTGCGTTTCTGTGTTAGCCTATTTTATTATTTGAACAAAAAAAGGACTCTTCGCTAGTGGAAGAGCCCTTTTTCATATAAATTAATGGACAGAATAGTTCTTGTGTGCAACGACAGTAAGATTGGATGCAGCTCCAATCCGGTCAGCATCATCGTCTGAAATCTTTACAATGACTGAGTTCTCGAGAATCTTTTGAATCGTCCCGTTCACTTCATGATCATTCCGAACAAATGTGATTTCTTCATCGATATGACGAGCTGAGACAAAATCAGAAACGTCTTTCTCCTTACGTGGAAAAGCCAATCGAATCCCTCCTATTGTCTTTTTTCATCATGCATTCCGAAAGAAAAAATGCTTAGGCTTGTCCTAAGCAAGTAGAATGCAAGATGAAAACAACTAGCTGATTGAAAACGATGTGCATCAAGTTGTCTAGCACTAGTATAACATAAATTGTCGAACTTTGCTGAAACGTAAACGTATTAAAATGAATATAGTTGACAGAATACCTTAAGGGGTATAAGATGTTTACTATAAAGTTAAGAAAGGAGCTGTTCGATTTGCATTATGATGATAAAGTCGTAAATCGACTTAAACGAATAGAAGGTCAGATAAAAGGCGTGCTACGAATGATCGAAGAAGGCAAAGATTGCAAAGAAGTCGTCACACAATTATCTGCATCTCGTTCAGCAATTGACAGGACGATTGGCGTCATTGTCAGTTCCAATATCATTTCCTGTATTCAAAATGCAGATGAAAATAATCCGATGACCCAAGAAGACATTGTGAAAGAAGCTGTAGACTTGTTAGTAAAGAGTCGATAAAAAATCATTGACTCTTTTCTTTTTCTACGGTAATATACCTTACGGGGTATGGTAATTTAATTTACAAAAAGAAAGGGAGATTGAATTGACGGAAACAAAAAAGACGACCATTGTTTTATTCAGTGGAGAGTACGATAAGGCTATGGCCGCCTACATTATTGCAAATGGAGCAGCTGCATACGATCATGAAGTGACGATTTTCCACACATTTTGGGGATTGAATGCGCTTCGAAAAGAAGAACAAATACCTGTGAATAAAGGATTCCTTGAAAAAATGTTCGGAAAAATGATGCCGCGTGGTGCGGATAAGATGGGCATTTCAAAGATGAACTTTGCAGGGTTCGGTCCAAAAATGATCAAGCACGTCATCCAAAAGCATAATGCAATGACACTCCCACAATTAATCGAATTGGCGCAAGAACAAGATATTAAGTTAGTTGCATGTACAATGACGATGGATCTGTTAGGCCTTCAGCAAGAAGAGCTAATGGAAGGCATTGAGTACGCCGGCGTAGCTGCTTACTTAGCGGATGCAGAAGACGGCAATGTGAATTTGTTTATTTAATTCTAGAGAATAAAAACAGTATAAAGTGATCGATTCTTGGTTGAATGGTCACTTCATGCAACAAAAATAGGAGGTTTTGGACGTGAAAGACATTACGACAAGTGAAGTGGCGAAGAAGTTGGCTGCAAAGCAACCAGTGCATCTGATCGATGTGCGTGAAGTCGATGAGGTAGCTCAAGGGAAAATTCCAGGGGCGGTTAATATTCCACTTGGTTTGTTAGAGTTCCGTATGCATGAATTGGATAAATCGGTTGAATACACAATGGTTTGCCGTTCCGGTGGCCGTAGTGGAATGGCGACACAACTACTTGAGAGTCATGGCTATAAAGTGGTTAATATGACAGGTGGTATGCTTGCCTGGGAAGGCGACGTGGAGTAACAAATTTTTTTATTCACCAATATACCCCTATGGGCATAAAGGAGTGCTGAAATGATACAGACAGATATGATTGTGGATGCGAAAGGTTTGGCGTGCCCAATGCCAATCGTGAAGACGCGGAAAGCGATGAAAGAATTGGCGCCGGGCAATGTTATGGAAGTTCAAGCGACGGATAAAGGATCGACAGCAGATTTGAAAGCGTGGGCGACGAGTGCCGGTCATCAGTACTTAGGTACGACTGAACAGGATGGGACACTTACGCACTATGTAAGAAAGTCGAATTCGGAAGAAATACAGGAGAAAACGTACCCCCATGTTGTTTCAAATGAAGAATTGGAGACGTTGCTGGCGAATCGGGCGGAAATTGTTCTTTTAGACGTTCGTGAAGAGGCGGAATATGCTTTCGGACATATTCCCGGTGCAAAATCCGTGCCTCTCGGAGAACTTGATGATGCGTTATCGATTGATAAAGATTCCCTGATCTATGTGATTTGCCGCAGTGGAAGTAGAAGTGATTTGGCAGCACAAAAGCTGACGGAAGCAGGGTTTGTGAATGTGAAAAATGTTGTCCCTGGTATGAGTGGTTGGAATGGAGCATTGGAAAAGTCCATGTGATTTGTGTTGGTTTACAAATTAAACGAAACGTAAGAGGAGGCTATAAGTATGACGGTTACAGCTATGACAGCAGGAGAACTTGCTAAAAAGGTAATTGCAAAAGAATCATTTTTCATCTTGGATGTGCGTAATGAAGATGCATTTGAAGATTGGAAAGTGGAAGGCGAAAATATTCAATACTTGAACGTTCCTTATTTCGATTTGTTGGATGGAGTCGAAGACGTTCTTGACCAAATTCCAACGGATAAAGACGTTGTGGTCATTTGTGCGAAGGAAGGTTCTTCAATCTTTGTCGCAGAAATGCTTTCTGAAGAAGGGAGAAACGTTCACTATTTACAAGGTGGTATGAAAGCTTGGAGTGAGCATTTAGAGCCTGTTAAAGTCGGTGACCTGAAAGACGGGGGAGCTATTTATCAATTCGTTCGTATCGGTAAAGGTTGTCTTTCGTATATGATCGTCTCTGACGGAGAAGCGGCAATTATCGATGCAACGAGAATGACAGATGTGTTTATTAACTATGCAAATGAACTAGGGGTAACGATTACGAATGTCCTCGACACCCATTTGCATGCGGATCATATTTCGGGTGGACGTAAAATTGCGGAGGCGGTCAATGGTGTTTATTGGCTTCCGCCAAAAGATGCAACGGAAGTGGTTTTCGAGTATGAGCCGTTAGAAGACGGTCGGACAATTACAGTCGGGAATACGAAAATTGATATTCAAGCATTGTATTCTCCTGGCCACACAATCGGTTCGACGTCCTTTATCGTCGATGATGCATACCTGCTTTCAGGGGATATTTTATTCATCGACTCGATCGGACGACCGGATCTTGCAGGGTTAGCGGAGGATTGGGTTGGCGATTTACGTGAAACGTTGTATCGCCGTTACCGTGAACTTGCGGAAGATCTAGTTGTTCTTCCAGCTCACTTCATGATTATTGAGGAATTGAATGCGGATGGCAGTGTTGCTGAGAAGTTAGGCACTTTATTCGCAAAAAATCATGGGTTGAACATTGAGGATGAAGCGGAGTTCCGTGAATTGGTAACGGGCAATTTACCGCCACAACCCAATGCTTATCAAGAAATTCGACAAACGAACATGGGGAAAGTTGTACCAGACGAAGACACACAACGCGAGATGGAAATTGGTCCAAACCGTTGTGCAGTAAGATAAATCACACACACTAAAAGGAGAGGTTTTGAATGAATATCGCAAAAGTATTAGATGCAAAGGCGTTGGCGTGCCCAATGCCGGTCGTACGTGCAAGAAAGACGATGAAAGAAATGGAAACTGGAGAAATTCTTGAAGTCCTTACAACGGATAAAGGCTCCGTTGCTGATTTGACAGCATGGGCAAAGTCTAGTGGTCATGAAATGCTTGACCAAAAAGAAGATGCAGGCGTTTTCACGTTTTATATTCAAAAAGGTTAATTAGCATGGAGGGGGTATCTAACCAGGTACCCTTTTCCTAATGAAAAGGAGGAATTACGAGATGGATTTGGCGTTTATCATTACTATATTCCTCATAGGTTTTGTGGGGTCTTATATTTCAGGAATGGTTGGAATCGGTGGCTCGATTATTAAATACCCGATGTTGCTATATATTCCGCCAATGCTTGGACTAGTTGCATTTTCTGCACACGAAGTGTCCGGAATTAGTGCAATTCAAGTGTTTTTCGCCACGATTTCAGGTGTGTGGGCATATCGGAAAAGTGGCTATTTGAATAAAACACTCATTATCTATATGGGTAGTGCGATATTGTTAGGAAGTTTCATCGGCGGGTATGGCTCGAACTTAATTTCCGAGGGAACGATTAATCTCGTATATGGTGTTTTAGCAACCATTGCAGCGGTGATGATGTTCGTTCCTAAAAAGGGACTTGACGATATCCCGGCAGATCAAGTTGTCTTCAACAAATGGCTCGCGGCTGGCCTTTCATTCATCGTAGGAATCGGAGCTGGAATTGTCGGTGCAGCGGGAGCGTTCATTTTAGTACCAATTATGCTTGTCGTATTAAAAATCCCAACTCGCATGACGATTGCAACGTCTCTTGCGATCACGTTTATCTCTTCCATTGGTTCAACGGTCGGTAAGGTTGTGACAGACCAAATATTATACGGCCCGGCAGCTATTATGATTGTAGCCAGCATTCTTGCCGCTCCATTAGGGGCAAAGGCTGGGCAGAAGATGAATACGAAAGTACTGCAAACGATCTTAGCAGTGTTGATTTTAGGAACAGCGATTAAAATATGGTTGGATTTTTGAGTCAGTGAGTGACTTGAAGGTTTTTGGTAGAAGCGAGGCGAAAGAGGATGATGTCCTTTTTCGTATCGCTTTTTTGGATGGGGGCTTGAGCTTTGATAACTGGAAAAGTATCCGGTGAACGAGTCAGATTGAAGATGAAAAAACGTAATAGTGGAGAATCGGTGATAAAGTGTCCCGAATCGGTGATAACAGCTCGAGAATCGGTGATAAAGTGCTTCGAATCGGTGATAACAGCCCGAGAAACGGTGATAACGTCCCCTGAATCGGTGATAACGCTGCATAACCGCCACGTGCCTCTAATCAAACCGTTAAATTGTCAAAAGCATTTCTGCGCGATGTTTAACGCCATCTACTTTGATCCACCCGCGAAATCGATTCGCTGCGGGTTAGGGAAGATGCCTTGAAGACATGGCATACTAAGTGTAATTAATTCCCATTAAATGGGCGAGTGGTGATAAAAGCAGATTGAGCGGTGATAACAAGACGTCGAGCGGTGATGAAACCTTCTTAAGCGGTGATAATCGGAAAAATGGTCTGTTGACGTGCTCGTTTGAGGATGAAAATGGAGTGGAAAGTGGAGAATCGGTGATAAAGTGTCCCGAATCGGTGATAAAGTGCTTCGAATCGGTGATAACAGCCCGAGAAACGGTGATAAAGTGTTGCGAACCGGTGATAACGCTACATAACCGCCACGTGCCTCTAATCAAACCGTTAAATTGTCAAAAGCATTTCTGCGCGATGTTTAACGCCATCTACTTTGATCCACCCGCGAAATCGATTCGCTGCGGGTTAGGGAAGATGCCTTGAAGACATGGCATACTAAGTGT
>NZ_JAUBDI010000013.1:16113-95786 GCF_033253735.1 Sporosarcina saromensis
TGAAAATGGAGTGGAAAGTGGAGAATCGGTGATAAAGTGTCCCGAATCGGTGATAAAGTGCTTCGAATCGGTGATAACAGCCCGAGAAACGGTGATAAAGTGTTGCGAACCGGTGATAACGCTGCATAACCGCCACGTGCCTCTAATCAAACCGTTAAATTGTCAAAAGCATTTCTGCGCGACGTTTCACGCCATCTACTTTGATCCGCCCGCGAAATTGATTCGCTGCGGGTTAGGGAAGATGCCTTGAAAACATGGCATACTAAGTGTGATTAATTCCCATTAAATGGGCGAGTGGTGATAAAAGCAGATTGAGCGGTGATAAAGTGCGCGCGAGCGGTGATAACAAGACGTCGAGCGGTGATGAAACCTTCTTAAGCGGTGATAACTGGGAAAATGCCCTGTTGACACATTCGTTTGATGATAATAATGGTTAGAATCGGGAAACAGCAGGCATGCCATTAAAAAAGATGCAGAAGGATCACTCCTTCTGCATCAGCAATTTACAAATTATTTAAGTGTCCTTGATGTGGCTTGGAGAATGCCTTCTTGGACTTGTTGAGCCATTTGCTTTTTCCTTGCGAAAACGAAGTATGAAGCGACGGTTAAGCCGGCGATTAAGAGCGTTAGTAGCGCTTGTGTACGTAGTGAGTCGATGGCAAGCATTGCAATGTAAATGCCGATAATGCAAACAATCGAGAAGTACGTAAGATACGGATAGAGCCACATTTTGATTTCAAGTGCGTCCGGGTTTTCTTTCTCCATTTTTTTGCGCATGCGCAATTGGGAGAAGGCGATTACTAAGTAGACGAGTAGTGCAACCGCGCCGGATGAATTGATTAAAAACAGGAAGATGACATCGGGTGATGTATAACTGAAAATGACCGCGATGTACGAAAATACGGTACTAAAGAGTATTGCACGGACAGGTACTCCTTTTTTACTTAGCTTCATAAAGGCTTTTGGTGCGTCGCCTTTTTTCGCCATCCCGAACAACATCCTTGAATTGGCGTACAATGCAGAATTTAAGCAAGATAATACGGCAGTTAAAACGATGAAGTTCATAATTTGTGCAGCTGCTGGGATGCCGATATAGTCGAGCACGGCCACGAACGGGCTGACAAGAATGTTTGCTGAATTCCATGGCAATAACGTAACAACAATCGCGATGGAGCCGATATAGAAGACGAGAATTCGCCAAATGACACTGTTTGTGGCAATACGAACGGCTTTTGTCGGATGATCGGACTCACCGGCCGCAATGGCGACAATTTCCGTTCCCATGAAGGAAAAGATTACAACCGTAATACCTAATAATACAGCGCCAAAACCGGATGGCATAAAGCCGCCTTCGCCTAATAAGTTAACCGTTCCAGGTGAATCAATACTAGGGAACCAACCGAATATGACAGCCAAACCGAGTACGAGGAACAACCCAATACTGACGACTTTTATTAAAGAAAACCAATATTCGAATTCACCGAAAGACTTAACAGAAAAAAGGTTTGTCATTGTCAGTAATACAGTTAGGATCAAAGCCATCAACCAAAGGGGCATGCCAGGAATCCAATATTGGATAATTGCAGCGCCGGCAATGGCTTCGATGGCGATGACGACGACCCAGAAAAACCAGTACAACCAACCGATCGTGTAACCAGCCCATGGACCGATTGCTTCAGTTGCGTATGTAGAAAACGATCCGCTCGTCGGGTGGGCCGCTGCCATTTCTCCTAGCATGCGCATGACTAAGACGACTAAAAATCCTGCAAACGCATAGGATAAAATTGCCCCCGGACCAGTCGCGTTAATGACTGCACCACTTCCCACAAATAGACCTGCTCCAATGACGCCTGCAATTGAAATCATGCTAATGTGTCGGATCTTTAAATCAGGATTCAATTGTTGCTTCTGCTGTTCATCAGACATATGCTCATCTCCTTTTAAAATGACCTGCACCTGTAAGCGATTACAAATTAATTAAATGAAACTTTCTGATTACTATGTTAAGTCTACAGGAAATGGCTCTGTTGTGAATTGGACAAACTGTAAGGTGATTACGAGGTTGACTAAACAAACTGTTAAAATCGCTAGTATCCAACTTGTTCCCTCGTTCGGTTTACATTGTTCTGTAAGGTTACTAGGAGCGGATTATGAATGAATTCGATCTACATCCTTTTTCGCAGATTGTGATGCAATGTAGCGCTCCGCATGGATAGCTACTTCAAGGGCTAAACGATTTGCAGGTTCCATAAAGTCTTCGCCTAAAATGGCTTCCAACTTCTCTAATCGGTGATACAGTGTTTGGCGCACGATGAATAAACGGTCGGCTGTTTCTTTTTTTGCACCGCCGCATTCCAAAAATACACGCAAGGTTTCGAGTAACTCACTAGCCATCTCTTGATCATAGGCGATGACAGGCTCTAAATGATCTTTGACGTAAGCGGATAAGTGGTCAGTTGCGATTAATTCTGCCAAAAGGCGGTAGATGCCGAGTTTCTCATAAAAGAATGACGTTGCCAGGGAAGCTTTTTGTAAAGCAAGTACTTTTCGAGATTCTTCGTAGCTTTTCTTCAAATCTTTCACGTCTTGATAAACTGCACTGCAGCCGAATCGGCACGTCGCACCGACTAAAGAATCTGCTTGGTCCAATTGGGCGATGTGTGAAAATAGTTGAAGGAAACGATCGACACTTCGTTTGGATTCTGCAGCCGACAAGAATGAAGCGATGAGCACAATTTCGTTTTTAGTACTTGAGACGGCAGGGAAAAACCCGTTTTTGTGACAAAGGGATCGAATCATCATCGAACGTTGAATGCGGATTTCCTCCCAGTCATCATCGTCCAACTCTACATAAAGGTCATCTAATTCGATCGTGGCAACACGATAATACATGTTTCGGCTAGGTGTCGGAAGGAACGTGTTGAGATCGTCTCGGTCGACTGAACGACCATTTAGCAGATTCCGAACAAATTCTCCTTCACTCTTCTGCTTGCGTTCTGCAATTGTCCGACTGCGAAGCGCCACTTGAGCAATTGCAAGAGCAGCCCTGTCCAATAATAAAAATGTCATATCGCTCATCGGTGGCTGCGATGCTTCAAGGCAAATGAATCCTAATCGCTGCCCGAGTCCACGCACTGGTACACAAGCAAAAGTTTGTCCCTCTGCTACAACCGTCAGCTCATTTGAAGAAGGTGTATTGACCAACTCTAATTCCTGTTGCAGTACTTTTCCGACTTCCTTCATTTCGGAAGGGTAATGGATTGTTTTTTGTTGTTCACCAATAAAAAGAACTCCTTGGCGAAACACTTTGTGGAGTTCTTGTAAAATCTTTAAAATGCCATTTGGTGAAAGGGATGAGTCAATGAATGTTCTTGATAGAGTATCCAATTGAGAAAGCGCTTGGTGGTGCTGATTAATGATCATCGTATGCAAGTCTTGAGTAATATCAACAAATTTCACTGTTTTTTCGAATACGAGAATCGGGAAATCATGCGTGTCTGCAAATTCAATGATATCTTGCGGAATTTCATTGAAGTATGCTCCGAGCTCGATACAAATGCAAGCTACATTTTTTTCTAGCAGTCTTTTGACATATTGCAATTGTGTTGGTAAATCGAGTTGCAACCCAACCCCTGTCGTTAAAATTAATTCGCCGCCATTGATGAGAGACTCAAAATCTCGTACTTCCAATACGTGCGCCCATTTCACTTGGCGATGTAGACCATTCTTGCCGGCGACAACTTTGGCATCCTTGAACAATGGTCGTTTGAGGATAGTCCCGACCGTAATTTGGTGTTTTTCCAATGAATATCCCTCCAAAACGTAAAAAAAGACTCGCAATCATTTGACATAGTGTAAAGTGAAAAGAGAATGAATTGTTTGTAAAGTATATGGAGAAGTGTAACAGAAAACCTTTTGAAACCGCAAGTAGAGAATAAAAGGAGGAGATTGTATGCAAACAGTATCAGTTGAAAAGAAAACGCTTTCAAATTTTGTAAATGGACAATGGGTAAAATCACGGACGGACCGATATGAGGAAGTACCAAATCCAGCGACAGGTGAAATTCTCGCTGAAGTGCCAATTTCAACAGCAGAGGATTTAGAAGAAGCCGTTGCAGTGGCAAAAGAGGCATTTGGAAAATGGAAGAAGACACCGGTACCACAACGTGCTCGTATTTTATTTAACTACCAACAATTGCTTGTGAAGCATTGGGATGAGTTGGCGAAATTAATAACTCTAGAAAATGGTAAGAACTACAACGAAGCATATGGTGAAGTGCAACGCGGGATTGAATGTGTGGAGTTTGCTGCTGGCGCGCCAACACTCATGATGGGGTATCAACTCCCGGATATCGCTTCCAATATTGAATCGGGCGCTTATCGCTATCCAATCGGAGTGATCGGTGGCATAACGCCATTTAACTTCCCGATGATGGTACCTTGCTGGATGTTCCCGATGGCAATTGCGACAGGAAATACGTTCATCTTGAAGCCTTCAGAACGTACGCCGTTGCTTGCAAACCGCCTTGCAGAGCTGTTAACCGAAGCAGGTTTACCAGACGGCGTGTTCAATATTGTGCATGGGGCACATGACATCGTCAATGGAATCTTGAGCCACCCGGACATTCCGGCAATTTCATTTGTTGGCTCCCAACCAGTTGCCGAGTATGTTTACAAAACAGGAACAGCAAATGGTAAACGTGTGCAAGCACTTGCTGGCGCAAAAAATCATTCTATCGTCATGCCCGATGCGAATATGGATTTAGCCGTAAAAGACATCATTAACGCAGCATTCGGTTCGGCTGGTGAACGTTGCATGGCTTGTTCAGTCGTCGTTGCAGTCGGTGATGTTGCAGACACACTCGTAGACCGACTTGTTGAGGAAGCTGACAAATTAACAATGGGGAACGGGATGGAAGAGGGTGTTTTCCTTGGACCGGTTATCCGGGATTCCCATAAAGATCGGACACTTTCATATATCGAATGTGGTGTAGAGGAAGGTGCGAAGTTGCTACGGGATGGTAGAAAGGATCAATCTACTTCAGAAGGCGGTTATTTCGTCGGCCCGACAATTTTCGACAATGTCACGAAGGAAATGAAAATCTGGAAAGATGAGATTTTCGCGCCTGTCCTCTCCATTGTCCGTGTGGATTCTTTAGAGGATGCGATTGCCTACGCAAATGAGTCTGAGTTCGCAAATGGTGCGTGTTTATTCACAGATAGCGCAAAAGCGATTCGTCAATTCCGTGAAGAAATCGATGCAGGGATGCTTGGTGTGAACTTAGGAGTACCCGCTCCAATGGCGTTCTTCCCATTCTCGGGCTATAAAAAATCGTTTTATGGGGACTTGCATGCGAATGGGCGCGATGGTGTCGAATTTTATACACGCAAGAAAATGTTGACTGCACGTCATTCATATTAAGGGAAGGGAATGTGGAGCATATGACAACAGTACACGAGCAAACGAAGACGTTAGTGGAAAAGGATCGGGAGAATGTATGGCATCATATTTCAGCCTATAATGAAAAGAATCCTCCGATGGTTGTAGAAAAGGGTGAAGGTGCTTGGATTACGGATCATAAAGGGGATCGTTATTTAGATGGAATGGCCGGCCTTTGGGCAGTAAATGTCGGTTACGGCCGTGAAGAAATGGCGCAAGCAGCTTATGAACAGATGAAAAAGCTCGCGTATGTCCCAATGACGCAAAGCCATGGGCCTGCCATTGAGCTAGCTGAAAAGGTAAATGAATTACTTGGCGGGGATTATAAAATCTTTTATTCCAACTCAGGGTCTGATGCGAATGAAGTGGCATTCAAATTGGCTCGCCAATGCCACCAACAAAATGGAGAAGCTTCCCGCTATAAATTTATCTCTCGTTACCGTGCGTATCATGGTGGTTCGATGGGAGCGTTAGCTGCGACAGGTCAAGCGTTGCGTAAATATAAGTACGAACCATTGGCACCAGGGTTCTTGCATATTGCACCGCCCGATAACTATCGCCGTCCAGCGGGCCAGTCAGTGGAGGAATACAATATCCAACGTGCACAAGAATTTGAAGAGAAAATCATTTGGGAACAAAAAGAGACAATTGCTGGGATTATTATGGAACCGCTTATTACAGGTGGCGGGATCTTAATTCCCCATCCGGTCTATGTTGAGAAAGTCCAGGAGATTTGCAACCGACATGGTGTGCTACTCATTATCGACGAAGTCATTTGTGGATTCGGACGCACAGGGAAAATGTTTGGGCATCAGCATTTTAACTGCAAACCGGATATTGTAACAATGGCGAAGGGATTGACGAGCGCTTATTTGCCGCTTTCGATTACTGCCATTCGCAAAGACATTTATGAAAAGTTCGATACAGGGGAAGACAACAGCCATTTCCGCCACGTCAATACATTTGGTGGAAACCCTGCCGCTTGTGCGCTTGCGCTGAAGAACATTGAAATTATTGAACGTGAACACCTCGTTGACCGTTCAGCAGAGTTAGGGGAAAGACTACTCAAAGAGCTGGCGGAGTTGAGTGACCATCCACACGTTGGGGATATCCGAGGTTTAGGATTCCTACTCGGCATTGAAATCGTTGAGAATAAAGAAACGAAAGAGCCAGCAACCAATGCCCGCATGGCTAAAATCATGGGTGATTGCAAAGCAAATGGCCTGATTGTTGGCAAGAATGGTGACACGGTAGCAGGCTATAACAACATCATGGCGTTGAGCCCGCCGTTATCGTGTACGGATGAGGATTTTGAGTTTATCGTTGCTGTTTTGAAGAAAGTGTTTAATGAGAATAAATGATTGCTGTCCCGGTGCTCTGTAGTGAGAGTGCTGGGGTTTTTTTGTGTGGGTAAAACAGTGTATCCAATTATTTCTTGGGAATAAATGATAATTAGTCGCTTTACTTTCGAGTTGCTATTATAATGTAAATATTCAGATGTATTAGAAGGAAGTATGGTTCAATAATTGGGAGATTCGTAGGGGTATGATTGATTGTAGAAGTTGAAGAGTTTCTGGTAGCCATGCAACACTTGTTTAACTTGTTATGGGAAATTGTAAAGGAATTGATTAGCTGCAGCCGAATTGCCGCCTTGTCACACAATGAAGAAGGGACATATCTAACAAATTCTTCTGGAAAATAAACTTTCGAGGTGCATGCAGGACGGAACGTTTGCGAGTAAACTACTTTAATTGCGGGAGGAGCCTATCATTAAGCAAGAAACGTTGACGATACGTAAATTGTGCATGGATGATTTTGTGCACGTTTTGAATTGGAGCAAGGATGCCACATTTTGTGCAGCAAATGGGTGGGTGCAAAATAGAAGTGAAGAGGAATTATATAACTGGTGGTTCCATTGTGTAAACAATAATGCTGTAGATTTTATCCGCTTGAGAATTGATCTCGGGGAACGGTTAGTTGGTTACGTAGACTTGGCTGGTATTCACAATGATTGTGCTGAAATCGGCATTGCGATAGGTGAACGTACTTTATGGGGGCAAGGAATTGGCGGCGAAGCTGTTCGTTGTCTGATGAAGTATGCCCGTGAAACGTTAGGAATCCCCGTGTTTCATGCGGAAACGAACGAGGAAAATGTGCGGGCTAGAAACATGCTTCAAAAACTCGGGTTTGTAGAAGCGAGTAGATACGGATCAGAACATTATATGGGGAAGGACAGCCAACTCATACAATATCAATATGCAATTTGAATAGAGTAGTGCAAGGATGTGGTTTCTGAAGAACAGACGTTGCTAGGGTGTCTGAATGAAGTGATTGCGGTGGCTTATTTGTGCCGAAAACAATTTGGTAAGACACTGCGATTGATTAGTAAAATGAAAAATTCTTTTTGAGGAGGAGAGTTGTTGAAAAAGCTTGTCGGTTTGTTCATCGTTACTTGGTTGGTGCTTGTAGGTTGTACGAATGACGATGCTGCCAAGTGGGAAGTCAGCCCAACATTTACGGTTGATGATAAAACTTTTTACGGGACGGAAGGAAAGTTTGGGATGATTAAGGCAAATGGTGAGGTGGATGAATCCGCATTCCCAGCAGGTAAGGGTAGGCTCTACGAGGTACACTTTTTAGATAGTGACAAATCTTATGATGGAGAAAAATACAAGATGGTCGCCACGCATAAAGAGAGCGGCGAGACTGTTAAATTGTATGAATGGGACATTGTAGACAAACAGAGTGGTGCCAAATTTGCGTTAGATGAAGCGGGACTTTGGAATATTGAAGTGGAAATTGACGGGGAACCGTTGACGAGTTTTGTAGTGAAAGCAGAATGATTTTAAGAATATAAAGGCTTGTAAGGGAGCTTTAAGAAGGCAGGGAATTGGATTGAAAAAAGGATTTTTATTGCTATTCGCAACCTATGTACTTGCGCTATTCGTAAACTTTATGCCATCCATAAAGTATCCGGATGGAACGATTGGTGTATTACATGTAGCGGCCACAGTTTTGTTTCTAGGGGCTTTGCTGTTCGTTCTCGTGAAATTAGCTAATCACTCGGGTAAGTCAATGAAGAGGATGAAAGTGTTGTTCGCAGTGGGGGTTCTATCAGGTCTAGCTGTTTATGCAATTCACTTACTTGAAAGCAGCGGGGTGAACAATGCTGTGCTGGACATTATGCTATCCGTTCAATACCCTTTGTATGTGCTTTTCATTACACCGTTATTTGGATTGAATGTCATCATGAATGCTGATTATGGTGTTTTTTCGGTGATCATGTCAGTTGTGTACATGCTTGCTTTCATTTCCACGATGAGATTGAAAAAGGCGCCGGTAGGAAGTGTGTAGGTGGGTGTGAGCTTTTGTTGAAAAATCCAAGTGCCGTTCGTAGCGACGGTTGCTTGGATTTTTTGTGTTGGAGAAAGGGAATGAGGTGTTAGTGGATTTTTATTTCCAATAACTGGTCGAGTGGTGATAACTTGAGGTTAAGTGGTGATAAAGTCCGTTTGAACGGTGATAACATGGCGATAAGCGGTGATAACTGTTTGCCGAGCGGTGATAACGGAAAATGGCAAGTTAGAGTAGGGTGTTTTATGATGAAAATCATGTGGAAAATGGAGAATCGGTGATAAAGTGGTTAGAATCGGTGATAACCCCCTCCGAATCGGTGATAAAGTGTCCCAAATCGGTGATAACGCCCTCCAAATCGGTGATAAACTCCTCCAAACCGGTGATAACGGAAAATTGACAATTGCAATGCCCTTGATGCCTGAAGAAAACGAGTTGAAAAGCTAGAAACGATACTGCCTTCCCGATGATGTAATCGAGATGTTCCTAGCCTGCCAAATAAACTTATCGAGTGTTTCCTGAGACAAGCCCCCCTCCTGTCAACTCTTTCTTCCTCTTCTAGTTGAAGTAAAATGAATGGCCATTCAATATTTCCTCTATTCCTCATCACTGTTTTGCGGTATAGTGGAAATATGAGGAATTTTGGGTAGAGATAGAGGGGTGAATCATTTGTTGAAAAAGATGTTTCAGAGAGAACGACCGACGACACCCGAAGTGGAGAAAATTATTTTTGAGAAATATTATAAACGTGTTTATCATACAGCTTATTTCATTGTAAAAGATCCGGATTTGGCGCAAGATATTGTACAGGAAAGTTTTTTAAAGGCGTTCAGGCATATGGATAGGGTGCACGAAATTGAGAAGATTGGCGCTTGGCTGGCGACGATTACGACGAGAACTGCAATTGATCATTTAAGAAAAATGAAAAGATGGAATGATTTCGCTGCAGATGACGTCTTACTTAGTAAGGAGCTGTCTAATGCAGAAGTCAATGAGTCATCCATTGTGGAGATAGCAGCTGAAAAGAAGTTGGTGAAGGAGGTTGTGTGGAGAGAGATTGAACGATTGACGCCTGCTCACAAAGAGGTTTTGTATCTTTATTACTATGAAGATTTGACGTATGAAGAGATTTCGGAGATGTTGGGCGTGAAGTTGGCAACTGTCAAAACACGTGTACACCGAGCGAAGTTGAAGTTGAAAGAGACATTGGAACAGCAAACGGAACTGATGGAGGTGGTGTTAAATGTCAAAAGCTGAAAAGCGTGAATTGGATCACATCATCCGTGAAGTATTGCAAAAGCAGATGGATCAAAATCCAGGTCCGAACATTCCTGTTGAAGAAGCATGGAATCAATTCGAAGCGAGAAGAAAAAATTCGAAAAAAGAACGTAAGCCTGGACGGAAAAAGATATATGGCAGCACCTTACTCATTATGGCGGCAGCTTGTCTTCTCTTTTTCGCTGTTGGCACGCCTCAGCAAGGAGCAGCATTCAACAATTGGTTTGTATTCTATCAAAAGATTCAAGGATCGGTTGTTCAAATTTTCGGTGGCAATACAGAGCACATAGCTGATGAGGGTGCGCCGCCACCTTCGACCGAGATGGAAGATATGGGTTACCAAGTGATGGATATTGAATATGTGACCGAACAGCTAAGTTTGGAAGAAGCACAATCGCTCACAGCTTTTAACATCAAGTCGCCGATTGTACCCGCTTCTTTTGAATTGACAAGTGTAACGGTCGTTCGTCCTGAAAATCAGCTTAGTACAGATATTACGTTAAATTTTGTAGGCATGGGTAAACAATTGTCCATACATCAGAAATTGCTCGATGGGGAGTTTGGGTTTGGTTTGTCTGCCGATAGTATGGATACAAAAGTAAAGGAATTAGTTATTAATGAACGGCAAGCAAATTTGATTACGTTTAAAAATGGCGTCCGCCAATTAATTTGGACGACGCAAAGCCGTTATTACAGTATCGAAGGGAATTTGGAAGAAGCTGAGCTCATTGCAATAGCGGAATCGATGTAAAGATCCGTAAATGAAAAGGGATATCGTATGCGTTTTACGATTGTTTTTGCATGGTAGGTATATTGTATTCAATTTATTGGCATGACAAAGCTTTCGAGATCTTCATACCCATAGCCACCGGTGAAATACTAAATGATGAGCTCACTGGAATTTCTCGTTTGATTTGATTAAAAAATAATATAAACCCGTATGAAAACAAGTTCGTGATACTTGTCTTCATACGGGTTTTATAGATGGATTGCTCACTTCTTCTTGAAAACCGCACGAATCCTTGGCTCGGTACCATTGCGAATTCGTTGAATGTTTTCACTGTGTTTCCAAATAGCCATTACAAAGAGGAGGACGGCGATAACAATTGGCCAGACGCCGACCATCCAGATGGCAGCCGCGAGAAATGTTCCGTATAGCATGAGGACGCCATACACAAGAATATCTGTGAGCAATGCGACGATTATGAATAAAACAAGTCCTGCAAGCCCGAATCGCCAGTCAAGAGCAAATAACACTCCGATAATGGTAGCAGTCCCTTTCCCGCCATTGAATTTCATATGAAACGGAAAATTGTGGCCGAAAACGACTGCCACACCTACCAAAAATAATAGGGCAGTTAATGACTCGACTGAAAAACCTACACGCTCGGCAATAAAGCGCACGGCAAGGATTGCGAAAATTCCTTTGCCGATATCAATAATTGCGACAAGTGCGCCAAACCGTTTGCCTAATACGATAGTAGCATTCGATGCACCTGCATTTTTCACACCGGATTCTTTTAGATTAACCCCAGAAAACCATTGCGCTACCGTTGAGCCATGTAGGCAACCGACCAAATATCCAAATACTATGATGCCGATAATCCATATTGTCATAGGAATTCCTCCAAATAAAAAATAGACGTACACACTAGAAAGGTAAGTCGTTGTTAGTAAAATAACATACCCCTATCATAACACTCAGTGTAAATACAAGGTTCAGAAAAATTCTATAAAACTACTTGACATTGAAAAAAAAGAAGCCTATACTGTAGCACAAGATGAAAAACTGAATACCCATACTCTTATCAAGAGCGGCGGAGGGACTAGGCCCTGCGATGCCCGGCAACCGGCAAGTGATGAACTTGCAAAGGTGCTACTTCCTACAGATTCGTGCGAACGGACTGAAAGATAAGGGGAGGAATAAGCGTAAGCGTAACCCTCTTCTTAGCGAAAGGGGTTATTTTTTTATTCCTAAAACCCCATCGCCTCCGCATCGAACTCATTCATCTTAAAAAAACTTTTGGAGGTAATGACAATGACGAACAACTCACTTCAACCTGAAACTCTTCTTTTACACGGTGGCCAAAAGCCGGATCCTCACACAGGTTCACGCGCAGTGCCGATTCACCGTACAACCGCTTTTGTTTTCCGCGATACTGAACACGCCCAAAACCTTTTTGGCTTGCAAGAAGCAGGCAATATTTACACGCGCATTACAAATCCGACGGTCTCTGTTTTTGAAGAACGCGTCGCGTTACTCGAAGGAGGCACTGCTGCAGTTGCGCTCTCTTCAGGAATGGCAGCTATTGCATTTTCCATTTTAAATATTGCAGGTGCAGGAGATGAAATTGTTGCAGCAAGCAATTTATATGGTGGTACGTATAATTTATTCGCCGTGACACTCCCTCGTTACGGAATTACTGTGAAATTTGTTGATGCTGCGGATCCTGAGAACTTCCGCGCGGCCATTTCGGATAAAACGAAAGCCATTTTTGCTGAAACAATTGGAAATCCGAGCCTACAGGTGCTCGACATTGAAGCGGTCGCAAACATTGCCCATGAAAACGAAATTCCGTTCCTCATCGATAACACATTTGCATCCCCATACGGATCAAATCCAATCGAATTTGGTGCAGACGTAGTCATTCATTCCGCGACAAAATGGATTGGCGGACATGGTACAACAATTGGTGGTGTCGTCGTAGATGCAGGGAAATTCGACTGGACACGAGGCAAGTTCCCAGGTTTCACAGAACCGGATGGTACTTACAATGGTCTCCGTTATGGTATTGATGCAGCAGCTGCAGCGTTTGCGACAAAGCTTCGTGTGCAATTGTTACGTGATTTTGGTCCTTGCTTAGATGCAGATAGTGCATTCAACTTCCTGCAAGGTCTAGAAACTTTGCACTTAAGAATTCCGCGTCATAACGAAAATGCGCAAAAAGTTGCCGCGTTCTTACAGGCTCATCCGTCTGTTGAATGGGTAACATATGCAGGTCTTGAAAACCATCCGACACATGAGAATGCGAAGAAATACTTGAAGAATGGATTCTTCGGCTCAATTATTGTTTTCGGCATCAAAGGCGGGCGTGAAGCAGGTCGTAAAGTGATTGACAACATTACCCTTTGGTCTCATGTGGCGAATGTGGGTGATGCAAAATCTCTCATTATCCATCCGGCTTCTACGACGCATCAGCAACTCTCTGCAGAGGACTTGAAAAATTCAGGTGTGCCTGAAGAGTTGATTCGCCTATCGGTTGGTCTTGAATCACCTGAAGACATTATTGCTGACCTTGAACAGGCAATTGCAAAAGCGGTACCTGTGACGCAGCGATAAGGGGGGAGGTCTCCTTTTCTTTAGTACATGACAAGGAAAAGAGGCTACAGCAGCGAAAGATTATAGGGAGGTGGCGGCATGCCGTCAATAAAAGCCGCTATAATCGGCTTCGGAACTGTCGGAGAAGGCGTTTATAAGATCGTAAACGAAAAAAGGCAGCAATTGAAACAACATACAGGCTATTCGATTGAAATTGCTTCTATCTTAGTAAGAGACGTTAATACGAAAAGGGCGGTCGCTCCGAGTGTCCTTGTAACGGATTCGATTGACGACATCTTGAACGATCCAGAAATTGATATCATTTTTGAGGCGATTGTGGATGAAGAGCCGGCGTACACATATTTGTCGCAGGCGATTGAAAAGGGTATCCATATCATTACGGCTAATAAAAAGATGTTTGCCAAACATGGCCCTGCTTTATTGAAACACGCAGAATTCAGAGACGTACAAGTCGGTTTCGAAGCGACAACGGCTGGTGGTATTCCAATTATCCGGACAATCGAAAATCTGTTGGCGGGGGATCGTGTCCATCGGGTGCAGGGCATTTTAAATGGGACCTCTAATTTTATCTTGACTGCGATGCGAGATGAAGGAGTTACTTTTGAAGAAGCCCTTCATCATGCTCAAAAAAAGGGGTTTGCTGAAGCAGATCCGACAGATGATATAAGTGGATCTGATGCGTTTTATAAATTAATGGTTGTCAGCTCATTAGCGTTTGACGAACAACCTGAATGGGAAGAAGTGTCAGTCGTTGGAATTGATCATATCCAAACCGACGACGTGTTGGA
Organism: Sporosarcina saromensis; assembly: GCF_033253735.1. NCBI lineage: Bacteria > Bacillati > Bacillota > Bacilli > Caryophanales > Caryophanaceae > Sporosarcina > Sporosarcina saromensis. The sequence goes on from NZ_JAUBDI010000013.1 coordinate 30,314, forward strand.
AGCTTCAAAAGCTGAACTTCGCTATCGTCACGTAGCGGAGATCCGAATTGACGATGAGGGGAAGTTGTCAGGTAAAGTAGGTCCAGTCCTATTAGACGCTGAACATCCTTTTTATGCAATTGATGGCGTCGATAATGCGATTATCGTCGAAACGGATTATTTAGGGAAGTTGACGTTAATTGGTCCAGGAGCAGGGATGTATCCTACCGGCAGCGCCATGGTCGCGGATCTTGTGCATATAATACGTCAGCTAAAGCCAGTTCCTGTTCTAAGCTAACGATAAAGTGAAAAAAACCGCGTGAAAGCAAGAGGCTTAGGCCTTGGCTCCACGCGGTTTTGCTATTATTTCTTTGTTTTAGAAAGCTTCAATTCTGCATTCAACTCTTTAATGAGCGATACAACCATTAGCAAGATAATGAAAGAGAATGGCAACGCTGCTATAATGATTGTGTTTTGCAACGCGGTCAATCCATTGACAGAGAGCAAAATCAGTGCAATGGAAGATTGGATGACGCCCCAAATGATTTTTACACTATTCGGTGGTGTCAAAGAGCCATATGTCGATTGCATACCTAATACGAATGTCGCTGAGTCAGCGGACGTAACGAAAAAGGAAGCAATGAGCAAGATGGCAATTAACGAAATGAAGAAGGACCATGGCATCGTACCAAACATATCAAATACAACAAGTTCAATGGACGACTTTGATAAGTCTGCTATCCCTTCTTTTTGTGCAGTAATGGCTGTCGTACCAAAAGAAGAGAACCAAATCATACATAATAAAGTCGGAGCCAATAATACACCAATCATGAATTCACGGATTGTACGTCCTTTTGATACCCGGGCGATGAACATACTGACGAATGGAGCCCACGAAATCCACCATGCCCAATAGAAAATTGTCCACATATCCAGCCATTCACGATTGCCTTCATTCAAAGGAGCGGTTCGAAAACTCATTTGCACGAGATCGGTCAAGTAACCACCGACGGAATCCGTAAACATGTTGAAAATGAGTAGTGTCGGTCCTAAAACGACCACAAATACAAGCAATGCAATTGCTAGAACAAGATTTGTGTTGGACAAGTATTTAATTCCTTTACTAATTCCAGTCCAAGCCGACATGATGAATAATACAGTGACGACTGCAATAATGATGAATTGCGAACTGATCCCCATTTCGAATCCAAACAAATAGTTCAGTCCTGCGTTAATTTGAACAGCACCGAAGCCGAGCGTTGTCGCAACGCCAAAAGCAGTTGCAAAAACGGCAAGTACATCCACAAGTGTACCCCAAGAGCCTTCCATCTTTTTACCGAATATCGGCTTCAATGTTGCTGAAACTAACCCCGGTTCGCCTTTTCGAAATTGGAAATAGGCAAGTGCCAATGCGACAATACCGTACATGGCCCATACGTGTAAGCCCCAGTGAAAGAACGATTCACGCAATGCTTCCTTGAATGCTGCATCTGTGTTCGGTTCCTTCGTCGCTGGATTGATTGCATAGTGTGATAAAGGTTCTGCAGCTCCGTAAAATACGAGGCCGATCCCCATCCCGGCAGAAAATAGCATAGCAATCCACGTCACGGTTGAAAATTCAGGACGATCTGTGTTTTTGCCCAAACGGATTTTTCCGAACGGACTAAAAATCAAAAAGAGACTAAGTGCCAATAATACAGACATAATCATCATGTAATACCAGCCGAATGAAGCGGCTACAAAGTTCTTAATTGTTGAAGTAACGGTTTCAAAGCTTTCTGATGCAAGCACCCCGTAACCGACGGCCAAAATAATAAGACCGATTGTGATGTAAAATACATTTGAGATTTTTCTCATGTTTCCCCCTATGCAATTGCGTTTTTATAAACGACTATAAACTATACCAATCCTATTGAAGGAAAGCAAAAGCGTTCCGTGTATGAATGTATATGGAATTGTTTTATTTTATTTTTTTATCATGCGAATGAAACAACATAGCATCAATAGTTATACACGGAATTGGTAGTAATTATTCAAGAAGGGTAGGTGAAGGGAATGATGAAAAAATTGAGTCGATGGTACTAGGGTTTTTCGCGTTAATCTTCGTCTTTAATATCTCGGTCTGGAGGGATTTGTTCACTTAAATACTCCGCGATTTGGCGTTTGACTGTTTCTAGCTGTTTAAAATACAATTCAAATTGCGCTTGGTTCACTAAAAATTCATTGCCATTGTGAATACCCTTGATACGCCCTTCCAAAACATACTTCTGCACTTGGCTGACGGGCATGCCTAAGTAATCTGCCGTTTCTTCAATTGTCATATACATGGAGATTGCTCCTTTCTTTCATAAAAAAAGAGACGGAAATCCGCCTCTTCTTCAAATCAACTTTTCGAGATTGATTCGTTTATTTAACGCAATCATTACTGGAATGCCGACCATCATGACGACAAATTCCCCAACTGCAACGAAAAGCCATGTAAGTAAAAATGGAAGTTCTAACACAATGTTTAATTCCCAGGCGATGAGGACCATCGTTACTGTGAACACCAAGGTGTTAAATAACATCCTTTTATAAAGTCCACTGATGAACTTCGCTGAAAAGATTGTAATCGATAGCGCGATAACAGATTGTCCGACACCGAATACCAAATCAATTGGTCCAAGTTCAGAAAACAATAAGTTCGCGACAAACACACCGAGTACAATCCCAATGATGTATTTTTTATTGAAAACGACGAGATGGTTGAACATCTCTGACAAACGGAACTGGATGTTCGTGAAGCCAAAAGGGGCAATCAAAAACGTCACAGCCACATACAACGCAGCAATAATGCCGCTCGTCGCAAGAGTTTTTACGTTCATATTCATTTCTCCTTAGTTTTTTATCGTGGGATGGTTACGAACCACGAGGCATAAAGCCTACATGCCAGTGTAGCATATTATAACCGTCCAAACAACAGGGGATAGATGGATGGACGTGTTGTAAACAGTGTGAATCAGTATGGAATGACCGATTTTGAGAGCGTTCATTTATTGAAGAGATTTAGTATTAGCTCCGAAACGGATCCGGTTGATAAAAATAATTAGGTGATTGCTTTTCATTAGAATAAGGTTGATGGTAAATATGGGTGGCGGCCGGTGACAATGGGGGAATGAGCCATGCCCAGTTTCCGGTAACGGCCCGTCCACTTTTTCGTTCGTTTTCTTCAAAGCGCTTAAATTGCTTTGCAGCGGTATGGTGGTCGATGATCGTCACACCAGCTTGTTGATAAGAGTGCAATACGGCTATATTTAACTCCACCAAAGCTTTGTCAATCCACAGTGAACGGTTCAGCTTTGTATCTAATCCCATCAAATCGGCGATACGTGGCAACATATTGTAGCGGTCCGCATCCGCCAAGTTTCTTGCCCCGATCTCTGTCCCCATATACCAACCGTTAAACGGTGCCATTGGGTAATCAATGCCCCCAATTTCTAACCGCATGTTTGAGATGATCGGAACCGCATACCATTTCAAATTTAGAGCCGCAAATCCTTCGATTTCAGGATGGATAATCGGTACTTCTTTTACAATTTCCTCAGGGATGGAAAACCATTGCGCTTTTTCTCCGTCTGCTTGAATGACAAGAGGAAGTAAATCGAATGGTGTTTTTTCCCCACGCCACCCGAGATTTTCACATACCTCTGTCAGGTCAAGAGAAGCGGAATCGCCAATAAGTTCCGCTCCATCTTTGTAACCGGCGTACCGAAGTAGTTGATGGTTCCAAATCCGAAGTGGATCTTTCCCATTTTTGCGTGGAGGGAAAACGGTAATAGTGGAGCGGATTTGCCCATCATTTGTTGCATATGCAATGTGGTCGACTAGTTTTTCAAATGCATCTTCTGCTGAAACCACATTACGCGCATCAACAATATGTAATGTGTGCCAAAGCAACCGTCCGATGCATCGATTGCTATTGCGCCAAGCCATTTTCGCACCGTGTTCCAATTCAAACGGTTTGTGCGTATAGGTCCCCGTTACATCGATTTCATGTTTAATTTCCGCTAAACGATCGATTCGATCTTCATCCGATTTCCCCAGTTCAGCATAACATTGTGTAATAAACTGCGTTGCTTCTATTAGTAACGTACGAGCTGTTGAAGTTTGTTCCATTGTGCTGCAACTCCTTTCATACAGCTTACCATAAGGAAGCAGGGGATCATTCAGCAACAATGTAAACAATTCATGAACGATTTATGGTGTTGAACAGGTGAAGGACTTTGGGGAGTTCAATGGGGGAAATTAAATGCAGATACATTGTATGTGGACATGTATAGATAATGTAAGTGGCCCTAGACATACGCGTGAAATTCCCATCGAAACATAGATTGGCAGTTTAATTTACAATAAACGTTGAATGTAATGGGGATGTTGAAAGAATTTATTGTTGCTAGACCTTCTTTCGCTAGGTGAAAGGTCTCTTTTTGGCGATAACTTTGTGAATTCAAATCATTAGAAGCATCTGCTGCGCGGAAAAACCTTTAGTTGGTCAAGTGCATGTAGCGCGACAAGAAAATAGTGTTTAATGGTGTCGTTTCCGCGGGAGTAGATGAGTTGCGGAGCGTTTGAATGATGCGCAAAAAATGCCTTTGCCATTATTGAGGTTTATGGGCAGGCGTGTGCTAGTAAAAAGGTCATGAAATGGCGATAACTTTGTGAATTCGATTGATAACTTCCCGTATCGAATCGAATAAATTGTGAATTCGATCGATAACTTCTCGTATCCAATCGAATAAGTTGTGAACTCAAATGATTAGAAGCATCCGCTCGCGGAAAAACCTTTAGTTGGTCAAGTGCATGTAGCGCGACAAGAAAATAGTGTTTAATGGTGTCGTTTCCGCGGGAGTAGATGAGTTGCGGAGCGTTTGAATGATGCGCACAAAATGCCTTTGCCTTTATTAAGGTTTATGAGCAGGCGTGTGCTAGTAAAAAGGTCATGAAATGGCGATAACTTTGTGAATTCGATTGATAACTTCCCGTATCCAATCGAATAAATTGTGAACTCGATTGATAACTCGACGTGTTTAATGGATAATAGCGACTGCTTGATCGTCTACCTTCACAATACGTAAATATAGACATGAATAATATGGAAAACAGGTTCATTTCCCCTGAAAACATGCTATATTCAAATTAACAGGGGAGGGGATTTCTTTGTCGCAACGCATTGCTTACATAACAGTCCTGCTTGGCGCGATGCTATGGGGGACGACTGGTACCGCTCAGACATTCATGCCACAAACGGTTCACCCATTAGCGGTCGGTGCGTCGAGACTCGCTGTAGGTGGGTTTACGCTGCTGATCGTGATGCTACTCTTGCGCAAGATTGAATTTCGCAATTGGCCATGGAAAGCGACACTTTCAGCTGCGTTGGCGATGGCGATTTTCCAATACTGCTTTTTTACGTCCATTCGGTTAACGGGCGTTGCGATTGGAACGGTTGTCGCGATTGGCAGTGCGCCGATGTTTTCAGGACTCATCGAATGGTTTATTCACAAAAGACGTCCTACGCGGATTTGGTTGACCGCTACAGCAATGGCGGTAGTGGGTTGTATTTTACTCTTTTCAAATAAAGAAGGAATGGCCGTCCATCCAGTTGGCGTGACGTTATCGCTTTGTGCGGGTTTACTATTCGCATTCTATTCATTGTTTAACAAACAAGTAGTGGAAAAAGTAGCGGCCATACCATCTGTGGCGGTCATTTTCTCGGCGAGCGCCATGATGTTGTTGCCATTTTTATTTATGTTTGAAACAGAAGGGTTATTGACAGTGCCGGGCATTTCAACGATGCTCTATCTCGGTATTGCTACGACGACCATTGCGTATATTCTTTTTTCAATCGGTTTGCGAAACATTCCTTCCTCATCAGCCGTTACACTGTCATTAGCCGAGCCACTAACTGCTGCCATTCTTAGTGTAGTTGTAGTAGGCGAAAAACTGTCGGTTGTCTCTTGGTCAGGAATCGCCTTGTTATTAGGGGGAATTCTCGTCTTGACGCTAAGCGGTCGGCAGAAAAAGACTGTTGGGCAATAAAGACAGTAAAAACCGCAAACAACCGATTGTTCCAACATCGGCTGTTTGCGGTTCATTAATAATTAATACCAGTCAAAAACTGCCCCCAAGACAAGCGCGCCAATTAATACAAGAATTAGTACACCGGTCGTTTTCCAACTGACACCACCTACAAGATCAGCAAGATTACCTTGTCGCATCCCGTCACCTAAAGCATTCATGGGACTGTTCTTCAACTCGTTTTGTCGCAAGCGTTCGCGTTGTTCGGCAGGATTCTTCTCTTCACCCACGTAGCATTCCTCCTGTTCATACGTCATGCATCGCCTCTCATTTTTTCATACACACGTGTCGCTAAAAAACCTAACACAATGAGCAAAGTTGCCAACATGCCGCCTTCTAAACCAAACGCCCCGCCTGTCAATAATTCATTGCCACCTTCCACCGAAATGGAATAGATTCCATGGGGAGTCGTTCCGCTCACAGGAAATCCGAAGACGTTTCCTTGCACATAATTCCATGTAATATGATAGCCGATCGGTAACCACAAACTTTTCGTCACATCGAACATATAAGCAAATAACACGCCGACCAATGCAATGTTCAGTAACCCTATTAGGCTTACATTCGGGTTCATGCCATGCGCCAAGCTGAAGATAACAGCTGAAACGATATAGATCAGCCATTTAGGATTCCCACGATCAGCCATCGTCCTCATCACATAGCCTCTAAAAAACATTTCTTCAAAGAAACCAACGAGAATGAATAATAGAAGAAACGTCAACGTATAGACGGAAAACTCCGGTTGGGAAAAAGGTTTCAAAAGCGTGACATCCCCAGTAGCGTAAAGGATGATAAAAATAAGGACAATCGAAATGGCTCCTAACAACAAGCCGAAGCCTAAATCTTTAAGTGGTCTTCTGAAACCGAGTGTTTGTAAGGTGCCTTTATTCAAAAACTTCCATAATAAAACCGTGACGAGCATGCCGCCAATCGTACCGCCTCCTTGCGTAAGAAGGAAAATCCAAGGATAGTCGTCAAAGGAAGCGAGGAGGTCAGCTTCTGAACCCGTCATCATTGAAGACGAATCAGTAAAAAGTAAGACAAACACACCTGGCAAAGCGAAAAGCTGTTGTCCAACAAACATACTCACAGCAGCAAGTAAAAGTATCCAACCGGCACGTACTTGATTTGCATCGTTTTTAAACAATTGTATGTTCCCCCTGTAACTGGTTTATAGTAAGTAATTTATTTGTGGACTGCTTGGTGCAGCATTGCGAATCTTTCGTAACAACAATAAGAAAAGAATATCCATAATAAGCACACCGATTGCTGACAATACATTTAGCACAACCCATCCATCACCCGAAGTATTCATATAAAAGGATTGAAGTGCAAATGCGAAAAGATGAAAGCCGATAAAGATTTTAAAAGTACTCCGTGTCTTAACAATTAAAGAAGGTTTGCCAATCGTAGCTACAATGTCCGTTAGTACGATGAATAAATAAAAAGCAACTAGTATCTTCATCAAAAATAATGCGATCCCATACATAGACCAACTATAGGATAGTGTTGGATCTGACAAATTTACAACGATAGAAGGAATTGACAGAACCGAACCAACAATAGCAACAATCATCGCTTTTTTTGCTTGGGGAAATTCGTCTACAATTCGTGCACATCCGGAATAGATTAACATATAACCAATTGGATCCATTAATACATCAATGCCAATATGGATGCGAAAAAAGATGAAGAGGTAGCCCCAGAAAATCCTTCGTAATGCACTGTTCAATCCGAATCCCTCCTTGCTTTCTTTCGGATAATAGCGTTGACATCTTGTTGCGTCAAATACGGCTGATTGACATACCATGCTGAGGTTACGAAAGCCTCCCCTTGTTGAGAAAATCCAGAAACGCTGATGGGAAACATAACCGGATGAACAATAGATGCATTTTGATAAGGAGTAATTTTGATTGTGAATTGCTGCCCTTTTTCAAGATGAATCGGGAAATCCATTTCATCTACTGGAATGCTAGAAGGGCTACCTGCTAAATTGCTAGTAATCAACAAATCATCTTTGAATCTCTCATAAAACGAGTACGAAATCTCATTAATAGTTATCGGCTCAATCGCTTCAAATTGATATGAACTTTCACCGGAATTGCTGCTACTTGAAGAATGCATCCTTAGTGAATCGCTAGAAAAAAACGGATCGTTTGAATGGATAGTAACGTCTCCAATCGAAGCGTCTACACTCGTTCCATCCGAAAAAATAGCTGATAAATTCGTAAATGAAAAATCTTTATCAGGAGAATGATACGCTAAATCCATACTATTTAAATGAATGGTCTTACTTCTAAGGACATGATGCCTAAATGATTGCATATTATATGGTTGCTCTTGGGAATAGATAAATTCATCTTCCAAATATGCATTCAAGTGATTAATCAAAAAATAATTCAGATGTCGCTGATCATTTTTATTCGCCAAGTAATAAAAAGTAATGATATCGTGATTTGCCGACGTTTCAATATAATGATCCAGAAAAATGGGCTCCTTCAATTGTTTGGACTGCGCATAAATCGAATTGGCAATCCAACTCAAACCGATAAACGCAATCGCCCACCAAAAATGTCGCTCCTTCATTCAAGTCCACCTTCCAACCTTTTCCTATATACGCTTATTGTCTCAAAGATATGCAAAAATTGCATTAGTTATTATTAGGGGAGAGGGGAATAGGAGATGGTTACGAAGTATTTTGGTGAAATCGTTGCTTTAGAATGAAGAATGCAGCGTTTAATCCAAAGACCCTCGATTCATGAGGGTGCTATCCTTAAACGAGCCAGTTCAGCACTGATTATCTAGATAAAGGAACTTCAAGACGCGTGTAAACCATCTATTCATGTGAATGAAGCCGCACCATTGCGGCATTTACCGATTTACCACCGATTCGGAGGGCTTTACCACCGATTCAGAGGAGGTTACCACCGATTCGAAGGACTTTACCACCGAATCAGGGCAGTTTACCACCGATTCAGCGACCCTTACCACCGATTCTCCATTCCACTCCCTTTTCATACCAAAAGGGGAAGTGCCGAGTTTGTTGTTTTTGATTTATCACCGAATCGGAGAGCGTTATCACCGGTTTGAGCCAGTTTATCACCGAATCGGAGAGCGTTATCACCGAATCGGAGAGTGTTATCACCGAATCGGAGAGTGTTATCACCGGTTTAAGCCAGTTTATCACCGATTCGGAGGAGTTTATCACCGATTCACAACTTCCAGAAGATAATTCTCAGCAATCTCATCCTGTTAGCAGGCCAAAACTAGTTATCACCGCTCGTTGTGAGTTTATCACCGCTTGTCGATGTGTTAACACCGCTCACCGGCAATTTATCACCGCTCAACTGCTGTTTATCACCACTCATCCAAATAAAGGAATTTACATACATTCACAACCCAACTGTTCGTGCAAATGAACCCCAGTCACATTCATCCACTTACACAAGTCCCCAAAAAAACCTCCACTTCAAAAAGTAGAGGCTAGTCTTCATCAAATTTTCCCGTTATGCAGTCGTGCCAATTCTTCGTCAATCCGTCCGACATCAATCCGTTCAAATAACGGTTTTACAGGCGGCAATACACAACTACCAACAGTCACTTCTTGCCACTCAAACTTCTGCAATTTTAACAACGCGCCTACATCCTCGCTTGAAAAAGGAAGGAAAGGAGAGAGGAGCTGCGCGAAGTTGGCAATTAAGTAAACACAAGTTGCCATCGTCCGTTGACAAGCACCTGCCTCTTCCTTAATTTGAACCCATGGCTTTTCATCATCAAAATATTTATTCGCTTTCCGAACTCCATCAAAAATTATTTCAATTGCTTCTTTAAAATGCCCCTTTTCAATCTATTCCCCGACCTTCGGATAAAGATCACATATCATTTCCTTCATGGCCACATCAATTTCGGCTTGCGGTACAACACTTGCAAATGAGTTCTCAATGAATTTTAACGATCGGTTAACAAAGTTGCCATACGCTCCTAATAGTTCTGCGTTGTGACTGTAAATGAACTCCCGCCATGAGAAATCAGCGTCACGGTTTTCCGGGGCGTTCGCCGTCAAAAAGTAGCGCAATGAATCAGGATGATAGCGCTCAAGAATGTCCGGCACCCATACCGCCCAATTTTCGCTCGTCGACAATTTCCGCTTCTCTAGCGTCAAATATTCATTGGAAATGACATGGGTCGGCAATGCGTGTTGCTGGTCGATTCCCATAAGGATGGCGGGCCAGATGATCGTATGGAAAGGGATATTGTCCTTACCGTGCACATAATAGGAAACCATGTCTTCATTCCAATACTCTTCTAAATCCGTTCGATTCAACGCAGCCCATTCACGGCTCGCTGAATAGTAGCCCGTGACGGCTTCGATCCATACATACACTTTCTTTCCTTCATAACCGAGAACGGGGATGTTAACGCCGTTCGCTAAATCCCTTGAAGCCGCACGGTCATGTAACCCTTCCTGCAAATACCGTTCAGACTGGTTAATGGCATTATCACGCCAGCGGTCTTCAACTTTCGCATTCGCTACATACGTTTCCAATTGCTTTTGAAAATCACTTAATTTGAAATAAAAGTGTTCCGTTGACTTCGTCGTCGGTTCATTCCCGCAAAGGGCGCATGTACGGTTTCTTAGTTCGGATGGATCCAAAAGCGAACCACAATGGTCACATTGATCGCCCCTTGCTTTAAGACCACAATGCGGACAAAGCCCTTTAACAAAGCGATCGGGTAGGAACCTTTCGTCAAATTCACAATAGGTTTGTTCCGTATCCTTTTTGAAAATTAACCCCCGATCGACTAATTTCAAAAATACGTGACGAACAATTTGATGGTGGAATGTTCCATCTGTTCTTGTGTAAATATCGTATGTAAAGCCGAGCTTCGCAAATGAAACGACAAACTCTGTGTGGAAACGGTCAGCAATCTCCTTCACTGATACATTTTCCGCATTGGCGCGAATCGAAATGGGTGTACCGTTACAATCACTCCCGGAAACATACAGCACTTTTTTCCCCTTTTAACCGATAGTATCTCGCTAAAATATCTCCAGGTAACAACGCTGCGATATGCCCGAGATGTAACGAGCCATTCGCATATGGCCACGCTCCGCCTATAAAAATTGCCATTATAACTCCTCCTCATTTTAGGTACAAAAAAACCCCGCCCCTATCGATCACAATCGATAAGGACGGGGTTTTTGCCCGTGGTACCACCTTACATTATAACCAGCTCACACTGATTACCTCTAAAAGTACGCGCTGAAAAAGCGTTATACTTTGACGTAGATAACAAGCGCCAATTCTCGTCGCAGCCTACTAATCCGTAGAGTGTTCAGTGCGAAGCTCAAGGATCATGTTCGAAAGATTTGTCCGCTTCATTTCCACCGTCAGAAGCTCTCTATGCGACATCCTCTTCCTACTTTTCCCTTTCACAGCCTTTGTAAGATGTTGTTGTTTTGATTATAATCACTTTATTTTAATAAATCAATAGAGAAAATCAATTGGTTGGTGGACGGTGTTTCTCTGTATCCTTTTCAGTATCCTTCTGTTTATTCGCTTGATTGTTCTTGCCAATCACTTCAAAATCATCAGGGCTGATGTCAAAACCATAGCCAAACTCTTCACGGTCCAACGTATTGCCTTTTTTCATCTTCTTTTTCTTTTCTTTCGCCATCTGCAATCACCTCCCGTTATAGGGAAAGCATGTTCATTTTAGAATGGATTATTCGAAAATGTGGCATCCTAATAATGTGAATAGCCGATGGTTGAAATTACTCTTTTATATACAGTGAAAATGCATAAATCGCTTCCCCTTTTACCTCGCCATCCCATATCGCTTTAACAGACATGTAATGCTTGCCGGGAGTTTCAGGTGCTTGGACAGTTTTCTCATTCACTTCGATTGGTTTCATTTCCTCCCCATCTTGGATATAAGCGATGAATGAATCCGGTTGTGGGAAATCCCAATCATCCAAAGGAATCGAGAAGCGGAAAGAAATAGTCTCGCCAGGTTCAACATGATTCACATGTTCACGCTCCAAAAATTCGGAAGGTAATGTCGGTTTGAGAGCACATTGCTTTTCAGCATCTTCCCAACAATACTTATCGTAGTATGCCCATGCTCCGAAATTATTAATGCTTACATCAATTACAGGTTTTAAACTGATTGTCGTTTCAACTTCTGCATCTTTAGGTAACTCTTTTTTGTCCTCTGCACAGCCTACCAAGAATAGTGTAGCGGACAGCAACAACCATTTTTTCATTGGAATGCATCTCTCCCGTATATACAGTATTTGAAGATTCTGCCAGTATATTATTAGCATACCATTAGGAGATCGTTTTCTCTATACTATTTAGTGTATTTTCATATTATTTTGATTAAATTTCGTTATTTATTACTTTTATGTTATCTTTGTTTGATCGACATCTGTAAATACCTGTTTGATATTTGGTTGCACCATTAGGAAAATCAAAGCCCATACACTCACCAAACTAAGCAATGCTAGTGCAATGATCGTCACGCGAAGGGACATGAGATCCGCGACCAACCCCATTCCTAGGACAAATAAAATTTGAAAAAGGCTTAAGACGACACCATATAAACTTGTCACACGGCCCATATATTCAATTGGAATCTGGTATTGGTACCAAGTCGTATAGCCAGTGTTGGCGAATGCATTGAAAAATCCAAGGAGAATAAATCCAGAAGCAATCATCAGGAAAGACTGGCTGAAAGCATACAGCAAATACCCGATCGACACCATGAACAAACCACCGCCGAACAGGATGCGTATCGATAATTTATTGGCAAACAAAGCAACCGCTCCTGCACCTCCCAAGGCACCAATGCCGGTAATACTAATAAGTAAGCTGTAGTCAATTTCACTTAATCCAACAACTTGCTGTGTAAAAACAACCTCTTGTGCATCCATCGCAAACGTCATGAGCGTGAAAACGAGGTACACACCGAGAACAACCATTACCAACAGTCTCGACTTGCCCAAAACAACAACCGCTTTCAAGTCTTGCACAATCGCTTGAATAGATAACGGATTCAGCCCAGCTGTCTGTTTTGCGTCCACGTTCGGTAACCATAATAAAATAAGAGCTGAAATGAAGAAGGACGCCGCATTCATCCAAATCGCAAAATGCACAGAGCCGATGAGGAATAAAACGCCTGCGATCGCGGGACCAATAATGAATGCACCAGATGTCGTCAACGAATAAAATGCATTAAACCGCTTGCGCTTTTCCTCGGGAACGAGTGTCGTTGTATACGTGAGCGAAGCAGGAGCAAAAAAGGATTTCGCCATGCTAATAAACCAAAGCAAAACGTAAACGCCCCACACGGAGCTCATGAACGGAACAAGTGCTACCAAAATTCCTCGAATAATATCTGTCCATATCATCAGTCTTCGTTTGTTTGACCGATCAATGACACTGCCGGCCCAAAATCGTGTAAAAATAGCCGCTGCTGGACCGACAATCCACAACCCAGCAACCGCCGTTGCAGAATTCGTCATTTGAAAAACAAGCAAGTTAATCGCCACTAAATAAATAAAATCCCCCACCGTCGACAATCCCATTGCGCTAAGCAACAGTACAGGAAACCGCCAACCCGTCCAATTCTTTGTAGAGCGCTCCATAATCATCTCCCCCAAACTACCACTATTATACTATTTTGTTAAATCAATAAGAGAAGGTGAAAACGAAAAAGTATGAACATTTCGTGAGGAGTGCAAGTTATTTTCCTGTGAGTAAATGTAGCACCGTAACTTGTAGAGTTGTCTGCCGATTTGGGACATAATCCGCAGATTGCCTTCATTCTGAGTGATTTTAATGACGTGCCCCCAGACTCTGTTAACTGGCGGAAAAGTTTATCACCGATTCTAGCTGCGTTATCACCGATTCACGAGGAGTTATCACCGATTCTCCCGAGTTTATCACCGATACTCGATGAGTTATCACCGATTCCCATGAATTTATCACCGTTTGCCTACAATTCAAGGGGGGGTTCATGGGTTGTTTCCAGGAAAAAGCCCTTACTTTAAAGAAGCAAAAAGTTTACCACCGTTTTACAGCAGCTTACCACCGATTTTAACAGGCTTAGCACCGTTTCTAGACTCGTTACCACCGATACTCGGCCGTTTACCACCGATTCTGAACAATTTACCACCGATTCCCTACAATTTTGAGTTTTTCTAATCCGTTATTTCACTCTAGTATCTTCATGAAATAGTTTATCACCGCTTGTAGTGAATTTATCACCGCTCGTAGCGAGTTTATCACCGCTCATCAGCAATTTATCACCACTCATCTTAAGAATTTCTTCATAATTCCCCTTGAGGAATGTTAAGATTTAACTAATACAATGGGTAGCATAGAGTGAAGTGAGGTGCGGATGATGGCGAAATTCAATGTGCTTGTGGCGGATGATGATAAAGAGATCCGCGATGGGATTGAAATTTATTTGAAAAATGAAGGGTATGCTGTGCTGAAGGCGGCGGATGGGAGAGAAGCACTTGATTTGCTCCAAACGAATGACGTTCATCTACTTATCCTCGACATTATGATGCCGAATATGGATGGGATTACGGCGACGTTCAAAATCAGGGAAGCGCAAAACATTCCGATTATCATGCTGAGTGCGAAAGCGGAGGACTCCGATAAAATCCATGGTTTGTCCGTCGGTGCGGATGATTATGTGACAAAGCCTTTTCATCCGCTGGAATTAATGGCGCGCGTTAAATCACAGCTCCGTCGGTATGTCCAATTAGGTACGTATGATGGCCAGAAAAAGATTGAGATTGATGGGCTTGTCCTCGATGAAGATGCGAAGGAGTTATCGGTCGATGGAAACCCAGTAAAACTGACGCCGATTGAATACAAAATTACAGAATTACTTATGAAAAATGCGGGGCGTGTGTTTTCGATTAATGAAATATACGAACGCGTGTGGAATGAAGAAGCGTACAACGCCGAGAATATTGTCGCTGTTCATATACGGAAGATACGCGAGAAAATCGAAGCAGATCCGAAAAATCCAAGGTATGTAAAGGTGGTGTGGGGCATTGGGTACAAAATCGAGAAGTAGCCGTTTGCCACTCGTCATGTCCATCTTTGCAATCGGTATCGCTACAATTAGTATCGGTTATTGTTTTCCTCATCTATTAAACATCGCAGCAGACGGATGGGAACGATCCACAGAAATCGTATCGTATTTTGCACGCATCATTAAAGGGGGCACTGCCTGATGAAAAATAGATTGCCACTTGTTGTATGGGCAGCACTCGTCGTCCTCGTATTCCTTGCAGCATTTTCATTGAATCGTGAAGGTCACAACATTATAGGTAGGGATTTTTCAGAATCAAATGATTTAGCATGGCAGTTAGAAGAGTTTTATTCCTCCATCGGGCCGACTGTTCTAAATCCGATTGACCGAGAAGAAGCAAAAGAGCAACTGACGGTATCTAAGCAGGAAATCGAGGAGTACCGCTACTGGTACGGTTCGTTACCAGCACAAATTTCAAATATTCATGACCAGTATGATCAAAGGATTGAGGAAGCGAGAGCTGCGAAAAACGAGACGTTGCAAGAAGCACTCACGAAAGAAAGAGATATAAAATTAGCAGACATTAATAAGAACTTCGAAGACGATGCCCACGTGGAAGCGAAGATTCGAAAAGAGAAAGAAAAGGCGTTACAACAGTATTTAAATGAATACAACAATCGCTCATATTCATTGCCAATTGCTTATGAATTCACAAACGTGGAAACGGGTGAGACATTTTCTGCAGGTGATGTATCCGTACCGTCAATTTACAAAAAACAATTCAATTCGGCTAAAGGGTACTTTAAAGCTCATTCTCTCCCGGGTCAAGGAGATGCTCGTAATGAATGGACTAGTTCCGCTCCACACGGAGATAGTGTGACAATTAGCAATGAAGACATTCGTGCAATGGCAAATACAGTACAATCCTTTGAAGGTGTCGTCAGTATTCCTAAGGCAGAAATCCAAAAGGGGAGCAGCCTCTATTCGCAATATAAAACTTTCAATAGATGGAAATATGGTTCCTATGCATTTTGGTTTCTTGGACTTGTCTCACTTATCACATTGCTCACCGTTATGAAGTTTCAAAAGGCTTGGGTGATCGGAACACCGTTTGATGAAAAGTATGCCAACTTGAAAATTGACCTTAAATTGATTGCACTCATCTTAACGGGTCTTGTTTTATTCGTCTACATAGACAGTAATTCTTACTTTATGGACCTTTTCAAGTATCCTAGGTTAGGCAGATTCGGCAGCTGGACCGTAACCTTCCTTGTATTCGGCGTCCTCCCAACGATCTTACTTGCATTCCAACTCGTTCATGGTGTGGAGCGTTGGAAACAAAAAGGGGCTGTAGAAGCCGACTTAAAGGATACGTATTTTATCCGCTTCTTACAAGCTTTGCAAACGATGTTCTTGAAGAAATCGATTGGCGTTCAAACATTCATCTTGCTCATCGGCTTTTTCCTAGCAGGCGTCGGCTTTTTGACCATTTTCTTTGATCCAGTATTTTTTGTCCTTTATAGTTTCTGCGTCCTCTTCCTTGGTCTGCCTGTAAGTTTCATTTTCGTAAGAAGAGTTGCGTACTTGAACAAAATTTTAGTCGCAACTGAGGCGATGGCGGCAGGTCGGTTAAATGAAGCAATTAAAATTGAAGGGAAATCTCCTCTTGCAGAACATGCGAAGAATTTAAACAATCTTCGTGAAGGGGTACGGAGCTCGATGACTGAACAGGCGAAAAGCGAGCGGCTGAAAACGGAATTAATTACAAATGTCAGCCATGATTTACGAACGCCGCTCACATCAATTATTACGTATACCGATCTGTTAAAAGATGAATCGATTACACCAGAAGAGCGTGCAAACTATGTCGATATTTTGGATAAAAAGTCACAACGGTTAAAAACGCTCATTGAAGATTTATTTGAAGTGTCCAAAATGGCGAGTGGGAATTTGGAGTTGTATAAACAACGTGTCGATTTGACGCAGTTATTGCAACAAGCACTCGCAGAACATGCCGACGATATCGCTCAATCCGGACTCGACTTTAGGACAGATATTCCGGATGACATGCTTATGGCATATGTAGATGGGCAAAGATGGTGGCGTGTACTCGATAATCTCATCGTGAACGCTATAAAATACTCATTGCCGGGAACTCGTGTGTATGTCACGCTTCGAAAAAGAGTGGACGTTGCGGAATTTGTCGTAAAAAACATTACGAAATATGAATTAGGTGAAAACGTCGACGAGCTGTTTGAACGCTTTAAACGTGCCGACACATCACGTCATACTGATGGCTCTGGCCTCGGCCTCGCCATCGCGCAATCGATCGTCGATATGCACGGTGGAAACATGAAGATTGAACTGGACGGCGATCTGTTCAAAGTGACCGTAACCGTACCTATGAAATAAAAAATCCGCATGTATTGCCTAAAGATCTGGCATGCGTGCGGATTTTTCTTAATAGCGCACACCTATTTTTTAAACCCTTCCCCATACAAATAATGCTCCATCACTTTCACATGACTTGGATAGGATCCATCTTGGTCAACCTTGAATGACAATAACAAATAACCCCCAGTTATCCCGTCACCAAACGGCATAAACGCCCACTCATGTGTAAGGATTTGAGCCTCTTCTGGAATAAAAGCCATCTCCCCCTCCAATGATTCATATGGGATTAAATGTGCATACCCCATAAGCTCCGTTAGGACCTCTTGTTGCGTTCCTTGAAAGCCGGTTAATGCAAGTTCATCACTTGAATAGAGAGGGAAATCATTGCCACTACTTGCTTGGGAATTGTCGCTCTCCCAACTTGCTTTTGCCTCTACCTCCTCCATCTCTTTAAACATTCGCTCGATTGTACTAGAACTTTTTTGGAGCGTCTTTTGATAATCAAAATGATAATACGTGAGCACACAAACAGTAAGCACGAGTAAAGAAATTAACGCGATTTTGATGAAACGCAAAGACATTCCTCCCTTAATTTATACCGAATTACACCCCTGATTCCGCCAAATCACCTCCACCTTAGATGCAAGTTCATAGATTGATATTGATACAAGTATACCATCTGATGGAAAATTTTGTTTGTGAATAGTGTGACATTTGAGAATGGAAAAACTTAATTTATTTCCACCTTAAAAACCTCGCGCCATCCGTAATCATATTAGGTGGTTTATGCCCACCCTACAGAAGGAATACAGGAAAGAAGAGTATGCTCGTATGGAGTTGATGGGTTTGTATAAACGTTGGTTACGAATTGATATTCGATATAGAAGGTTGATGATTTTACTATTTACGACAATAGTATTGCTTGCGACAGCAACAATCGGCTTTATGTTTTATGAAGAATTATCGTTTTTCAATGCACTTTGGATGACGGTCATTTCCATTATGACAATTGGATATGGTGACATGTACCCGACTACGTACGAAGGGCGTTGGTTTGCACTATTGCTCGTACCCGCAGGAGCTGGGATTGTTACATATGGATTAGGGATGGGTGCGTCCTATTTTGTCGAAAAACAGTTAACGGAGAAAGTGTGGTTGAGGAAAATGAAAAAACAAATTGCGAATTTAAATGACCACATTATTATTTGTGGGTTTGGACGAGTTGCCCAACAAGTATATAAACAGCTGAAAGAAGATGATGAAGACATTCAAATCGTCATTATTCACGATAATGATGCAGAGTTGCAAGAAACGCTTGAACCGGAAACATTGCGCTTGGTTGGCGATCCAACGGACAAGCATACGTTGCTTAAAGCGAGAGTGGAACACGCGCGAGCGCTTATTACAGCCTTATCTAGTGACGCAGATAACGTGTTTATAACCTTGACGTCCAAAGGATTGAATGAAGAACTGACGATTGCTGCAAGGGCAGAGCGGGCCGACTCGGAAGAAATCCTTAAAAAGGCAGGCGCCACTAGCGTCATTAATCCATCCATCATTGGAGGGCGCGAACTTGCCATGTCCGTCACAAAACCGACAGGAGCGGACTACATTAAAGACTTAATCAAATCCGAAGAAAAGGATTTCATGGTGGGTGAAATCGACTTAGAAGATGAATCTCCGATAGTCGGCTCCACAATCGAGGATGCGGGACTGCGTAAGCATTATGGCATCACCCTCGTCGCGATTTTACGAAAAAAAGAACTGATCAGCAATCCCGATTTGGATGAGAAACTGCAAGCAGGCGATACCCTTATTGTCATCGGTAACCAAGAGCAGATCGAACGCTTTTCAGTTAATAAAAATAAAGAGCGTACACACCAATCAGCAAAATCCCAAAGTCCGCAAACAGATGAATGATCCATGACGGAAGAATCGTCCCGCTTCGCTCATTAACAAGTTGAAAAATGACACCACCAACCCACAGTCCGCCAACTGCTAATAGTAAAATCGGTAAACTGAACCAAGGCAAAAAGATCGCTATGTGATAAATCGCGAAAAAGAGTGGAGGAAGTATGAAACGCAGCCGCGAACGACCGAAAAGATCGGGCAAGATGCCACGAAAGAAAAACTCTTCCATTATGGAATTGCCAAAGAGAATATAGACCGCGATGAATGGGAACACTGTAACTGTAATCCCTGATAACGTGAGATCTGCAATAAGTGCATCCAAGTCGATATATGTCTGCAAGACGAGAAACGTACCGATAATTGCGGACATGACAACGACACCTAAACCGACAGCGATGCCGATACTCCGTCTATCCGTATTCCGAAAGCGTAAAAAAGGAAAGCGAGTCGCTCGGAATAGTATGAGTGGGATTATGAGGAACAGGAGTGCTTTTGCAGCTGTTTTCCAGACATATGATACTTCAAGCCCTTGTTCGATCCATAACAAGACGACGATGCTAACGATTGGGAAAAGGGAACCGAATGTTTTCCTCATTTCACCACCTCCTTGTAAAGAGGACGAAAATACTGATAAATGTGTTCCAGTAAAGAAAATAGGTTTAGCTGCGGTGAAAGAGGGAAAAGACAATTACTTAGGGTAAGGTAGAAAGGGTGGATTCCAATATGACAATAAAAGATGGAAAATATCCAAATAAGAAAGATCTCGAACCAAAAGTGTTGCAACCCGGAAAAGGAATGGTGCCGACGCATGAGCTACCTTTAGCGGACCCGTCCGATTCCAACTGGACACGTGACTTTCGCAAAAACGCTCAAGACGAAACCGGCAAACATGAACCGTCAGCCTACAGCGAAAACAAACCACCAGCCAGTGAAACTGTAAAGCCTAAAGCACGTCCACAAATGAGTGATACCAATGAAGTAAGTCATTCATTCAACGAGAAAACACATGAACAATGGAATGAACATAAAAAAGAAAAGTAGGATACTTGTAAACAGCCCATCGATGAGGCTGTTTTTTATGGAGACAATCGATGCGAAAAATGATTGTTTTAACAATTGAAACAATCTGTACATAGCATTAAAGTTAAATGAAAGGGGGAGTTGGGGATGAGTTTACTAAATCAGATGAAATTCGCAAGGGTTTATACGCTTGGATGGTTGCAACAGGCGCAAGAGGAAGCTTGGGATGTCCAACCTGAAGGATTCAACAATACGATTCGTTGGCATGTCGGGCATATTTTCATGACGATGGAAACATT
This sequence comes from Sporosarcina saromensis, assembly GCF_033253735.1. NCBI lineage: Bacteria > Bacillati > Bacillota > Bacilli > Caryophanales > Caryophanaceae > Sporosarcina > Sporosarcina saromensis. The sequence continues at coordinate 51,088 of NZ_JAUBDI010000013.1, forward strand.
GGTGAAGAAAGCAGTCCCAACCTACGAAATTGAACATGAAGAATGGATTCCTTTGTTTGCTCCGGGGTCAAGCCCGGCAAAATGGGAAGGCGATGTACCAGGAACGGAAGCACTCATTGCCGCGCTTTCTGAACAAACGGAGCGGTTGGCGAATATACTCGACGGAAAACTACAAGATGTGCTCGAATCGCCAATGAAAATTGGCGAGTTACTAGAAATGAACACTGTAGAAGGCGTTGTGGAATTTGTCGTATGGCACGAAGGCGTCCATACAGGTATCATTCATGCACTTATTAAACTAACTGCAAAATAAGTCGAACAGCCATCTGATTTGGAAATGAATTGGGTGGTTGTTCGACTTTTTCCATACTTACTAAATGAATAGGTTTAGACTTCCACGATTTTAGGAATAGTCCTAAGTAGACTACTAAAACGAATGGAGGACATGGAATGTTCAGAGACTTGTATTTTGCCAATATGGTAAGTTGGCTTCCCGAACTAATTATTGGATTAATTGTGCTACTCATCGGCTTTTTTATTGCAAAAGCAGTGGAAAATGCGGTGTATAAGCGGTTGAAGAAGTCGAGGGTGAATGAAAGACTCGATGTGAAAGACGATAAATGGAATGTTGAAAAGATCATTAGTAAGGTGTTTTTCTTCGGAATTTTACTATTGGCATTCCTATTATTCTTTAACATCATGAATGCATCCATGATTGCTGAGCCGTTCATGACGATGTACTCAGGCATTGGTGGTGCGGTTCTTAGCATCTTGAAAGCTGCTTTGATTCTCTTGTTAGCTTGGGTGCTTGCACTTGTTGTGAAAAAAGTAATTTTGGCAGTCGGTCACAAGATGAAATTGAACAAGTACGGTGCAAAGGTTGGTGCTTCACCCGATGAAATCGATAAGTCGAAATGGGTGGAAACCGCAGCAAATATAGCGTTTTATGTCATATTGCTACTTTTCGTTCCAGCTGTCTTACATGCACTTGGCTTAAGCGGAATTAGCGGCCCGTTTGAAGGAATGCTAGAAAGCTTCATGCACTTCATTCCAAAGCTAGTAGGTGCAGCACTAATTTTCGCAATCGGTTGGGTCGTCGCGAAAATCATTCGTACCATCGTTACAAAATTACTTGAAACGGTTGGCATTGACCGATTTGCACATAAGTTCAAGCTGACGTCTACGGGGACGACAACAAGTATTTCGGGCGTAATCGGAACGATTGTTTTTGTACTGATTATGTTGCCTGTGACGATTTCAGCACTTGAAGTGTTGGACCTTGAGGGAATTTCCGGTCCTGCAATTGCCATGTTGAACGACATTATGACGATGTTGCCGAAAATTGCGGTAGCAGTAGTACTTGTCCTCGTCGGTATTTATTTGGCGAAGTGGATGAAAGGTGTCGTCATTTCACTATTGAACAATTTAGGCATCAACTCGATTTTTGGAAAGATGGGTGTGCGTTCTAGCGTCTCCGCTTCAATGCCATCATTCTCGCAAATTATCGGAACGATTGTCCAAATCGTTGTCATTTTGTTGTTTGTTGTTGAAGCACTACAAATTCTTGACTTGGACTTCATGGTAACGTTAGCGACAGGTATTTTTGCTTACTTGCCAATGGTCGTTGCAGCAATCGTCATTTTGGCAGTCGGCTTCTGGCTCGCAAATCTTGCTGAGAAATTTGTCGGCAGTATTATGACGACGCAATCCGGCCAACCGCACGTGTTGCGCTATGTAGCAAAATACGCAATTTTGGCGTTCGCGTTTTTCATGGCACTTAGCCAATTAGGCATTGCACCCGCGATTATCAATGCGGCATTTATCCTCATCTTAGGAGGAGTGGCGCTCGCTTTCGGTCTCGCATTTGGCTTAGGTGGACGTGATCATGCATCACGTTACTTGTCGAAAATGGAAAGCAGTCTCCAAAATGCAGATGTTTCCAAGGAGAAGTGGGAGCAGGAAAAACAAGATATGAAGCGTGAAGCGGAGCAATCTGCAAGTCAAGCGCAGCAAGCGATGCGTCGAACAACGCGTGCAAACAATATGCCGCCGACTGACTATCCAACAGGAAAGGATTATGAACCACGTACGGGACATCTCCCTTCCGATGAATTGCCATTATCGGATCCGGCTGATTCTGATATGACAAACACCCTAAAAAATCCTGATCCGACAAAGTTCAACCAAACGAACGAAGAAGGATACAACGCGCCGAACGCTGGCGAAGAATATCCATACGATTCGAACCGTGGAGAGGATCCAAACAATCCATTCAGACAATAATTAATATGAAGTAAAGAACCAATGTAAACCGCCTAGCTATCGAGAATGGAGATAGCTAGGCGGTTTTATGACTGTATGTGATGAATTCAAGAAGAGAAAAGGCTAGTAAATTAACAGGATCGTAGTAAGAAGTCGTTGCTTTCAGTTCCAATTTAGATGCGTCCAAAGGCCATAAATTCAGCCTCCTTACTCCGAGGCGGTTTGTTTAGAGGTCGTCAAAATAGATTGAAGGTCATCTTCTAAATGCTCGTCAGTGTATTCCATCCAAGGAATGCTCTTGGATTTTAGTAACTCAATAAAATCGGCAAGAGGTTGCTCCGCTAACTCAGCTGCTCGTGCCAAGGTTACTTGTTTCTCGATAAACATACCTATAGCTAAAGATAATTTTACTTTTGCATCGAGACTATCCCCAGAAGCATGATTGATAAATGGTAAAAAGGTCTTCGGTAAATTCACTTGAAAATATTCCATAGCCATTTCCTTCAATCCTTTCTCCCTGTTAATGTTAATACTGATTCTTTTTCTATTTTAACACTACAGCACATATATATGAATTTTATGAGGAGCACTAAGTTAGCTGAAGCTAATATACTTCATAAAATCAAAGGGAGTACCCTTTTATCACAAATGCTTACGATTGATTCTTCACCTCATAAAATATATCTAATGCTTGTTGATAAATGTCAGTGTTTGGCTCTATTAGATAATTTTCAGCACTGTCCTTTATATGAAACAGCCCCTTATCATCTATCACCAAAGTACCAGAAATTTGATCATTATAGATAAATGTTATCGTTATCGCCTTTTCATAATTTATTTCTTGATTTGTTTGACCGCTATATTCTATTTGGTTGTAAGCCTTCACAAGTGACTGAACAGTTTCATTATCTACTTTATTATGACCGAAGTATAAACTATCCCCAAAACCTATATCAAAGTAATCTGCTTTAATATTTGGAACAGAGTTTTTATTATTACATCCGCTTACAATAAAGAAAACGATTAGGACAAGCGACATAAATATAAATTTCTTCACAATTTCATTTCCTCCAATCTACAATGATAAGAATTGGAATGCTTCGTGGAATCAACTAAGAACAAGTGCTTAATTGGTTATAACCCATTAGGCGCGATTCAGTCAGTTTTGTGACAAAGCAAACCCCGCGTTCACTAATTGAACAACTTATTTCTTATAGAACGCGGCATACTTCGCTCAAACGGTGCATATTTTGTCGGAACGGCTCATACTTCGCCCGAACGCGGCAAAATTGCCGAATACAGCTCATATTTCCCTCAAACACCGCATAAACGTCGAAAACGCCGCATTCTTTTCGAAAACGCCGCATACTGTATCAGAACTCCTCCTAAGAAAAGCAACTAATCATTCCACCAAATCATTCTTAAACGCATAAATGACAGCCTGCGTCCGATCCTGCACCTCAAGCTTCGCCAACAAATTACTCACATGCGTTTTCACTGTCTTTAATGCAATGAACAGCTCATCGGCAATTTCCTGATTCGTTTTCCCTTTAGCCAGCAACAGAAGGATTTCAAGTTCGCGTTCGGTCAATTCATCATGTAGTTTGTGAGCTGTGCCCGTTCGCATTTTTTGCATCATTTTTGTCGTCACTTCTGGTTCTAGAACCGTTTGCCCTTTCAGTGTATCGCGGATGGCATTTGCAATCCTTTTCGCATTTGACGTCTTAAGAATGTAGCTAATTGCACCCGCTTCGAGGGCAGGGTATACTTTATCGTCATCCAAAAAGCTCGTGACAATAACGATTTTCGCTTCTGGCCATTGTTTAATAATTGCAGCTGTTGCCTCCGCTCCATTCATTTCAGGCATGACCATATCCATTAAAATGATGTCCGGTCGTAATGCGAGCGCTTTTTCCACAGCTTCTTTGCCGTTGACAGCCTCCCCGACGACTTCCATATCGGGTTGCGTCTGTAAATAGGCGGACACCCCGATCCGTACCATTTCATGATCATCCACTAAAAGAACTCGAATCATCCAACTCATCCCCTTTTTTTGTCGGCAACTTCACTTCAACAATCGTACCTTGCGAAGGGACGGACACGATTTTACATGTGCCGCCAATCTCGATTGCACGCTCCTTCACGTTTTGCAGCCCATAAGATCCGCCTTTACCGTCTGTATCTTTAAAGCCGACACCATTATCTTGAACGCGAAAAATACATAGACCATCTCTTTCGACAAAGAGAATGTCTACTTCGGTTGCTTGTGCATGCCGTAAAGTGTTCGACAGCGTTTCCTGTGCGATGCGGAATAAATGATCTTCTGCACCTTTAGAAAGCGACACCTCTTCCAGACGATAACGTATATCGAACATCACTTTTTCTTTTAATTCGACTAACAATTCTTCGAGACCTTGTGCCAATGATTTATCGTTCAACGCGGCTGGCCGTAAATGTAGCAACAACGCGCGCATTTCCAATTGAGCTTGTTGCACCATCCGTTCCACTTGCAACAACGGTTTTTGCAATGCAGCATCATCCTCGTTGCTTTCCGTTATCGCAGACAGCAACATCGAAGCTGCAAACAGTTGTTGGGAAACGGAGTCATGCAATTCACGTGCCAATCTTTGCCGTTCTTGAACGATACGCTCCTGAATCATTTTGTCTTGTGCTTCTGCGCGTTCATCCGTAATGCGCTGCAAACTTTTCCGCTGCGTCGCCAAAATATTCGAGACATCCACAAGTCGACGCTCAATCTTAGGTGAAAATCGCTTCGTTTTTACAAGCTCTTCATTTTGAATTAGCCCTGTCAGTTTCTGCACAAATACTTTATCTTTGGAACGGCTAATGCCGCTCATCCAAAACGCAATCCCAGTCCCTAATGAAATGCACGTAATGAGAATCCAAGCACCTAAAGGGACATTGGCATACTGGATGTCATAAAAGAGCACCCAGCTTTCCTCGATTGGCACATCGATGAGTGCATAAAAATAAATCGCGGTAATTGCCAAAAACAACAATGATAAAGAGAAACTACGGCCAACGAGATTTTTCATTTGCGCGTCACCTCAATATCACCCATCCATGTCGCCAACGAAATGATGAGTTCTGCACGCTCGCCAGTGACACCTTCATAACCATCTTTATAATAGAGCGTTTCATTGATCATTCGTTTAGGACTGATATCGAGTATCCGTGCCTCCCCAAACAAAGTTGTGTAATGAATACGGACTGGTATTTCATAAGGTACATCAATCTTTATTCGACCAAACCCTTGTCGAACAGAAATGAAAGACGTCCCTTTAGGCAAAACAGTGTCCGTTACATCGACATGGATATCTCCAAAGAAGCCTTGGATTTGGATATCTTCCCATTCATATGATGAAAACGGGGAAGATTGAACAGAAAACCACTTGTTTTTCCAAATGCCGTTTTGAGTTGCTTGAGGGACGGATTTCACTGGTCGCATAATTTCCTCAGCCGGTACACCTTTCCACAGGTGATATAAAATATACACAAATAATGCCAACAACAGCATGCGCAAGCTCCATAAAGTGAGCAATGCCATCACGATGAAAAAGAACCCTACAAACGTCATCCACTTCGTTCGTTTTTTAAAGCCAAAATAAATAAATCCGGCACCAAGAAGGAGGAAGATGATATTGCCGTTAGATAAAAATGCAGACTCCACAAATATCAACAGAAGAAAGGCGATTATCCAAAACGTCATCTTACTCGTGTCTAATTTTCTCATGCTGAATGCCTCCTTCTTCCTGTCAGATTCCACGTCTCATCCTATTCTTTGCGTGGACCATAAAGCGCAACGTTTTAACAAAATGGAAAGGAAGGCATTTAAAGTAACGCCCTCCAGTCCAACTGAAATTGAAGAGGGAAGGCAAGCACCTTCCCGTTTATTTCGTCTTGGCATGTGAACAATCGCTCAAAAGCAGGTTTCACATCAACTACTACTATCTTACACAATTTCCGCAGTTTTTGCGGAATTTTTCTCCAATGATTCCAGTCGGCGCTCCATGGAAGACGTTTCGTAGTCGCGTGAAATGTTGCGATCAAGGTTTTCGATGTATTGTTTCATCTCTTCCACGTTAGAAACATGGGCATCTGCTTGTTCAGGCGATATAAATTTATCCATGCGGCGATGGGCACGTGTCACATTTTCTTTGCCCATCAATTGCAGTTGTCGCACTTTCATATCTTTCACTTTATGTTTCATTTCCTCAAATTTCCGTTCGAATGCCATCAACTCATGAGCTGCCTCAGTCACACTGTTCGCCAAATCTGCAGCACGTGTTTCGTAAGCATGAACTTCAGCTTGTGCGAATGCGATTAAATCTTCCTCGCCAGTCGTCTCTGCCAGCTGTAACTGAGTGCGACGTTTATCGACCATTGCTGTAGCTTCTGCGTACTCCTTTTCAAGCGCAAGCTTTAATTTCCCTTGCCGCTCCAACAATTTGCCAACGGATTGTGTTTGTTTTTCGGCTTCCACGATATATTGGTTCAACATGGCAATCGGATTTTTCTTTTCCTTTTTATCCAGCATCGTGTGCAAATCGGCTTGCACGGTGTATTTGAATCGGTTCCATAATGAATTCATCGTCGTTTCCTCCTTATTTTGTCAGTTCATCCCATTGACGTTCGAAATTGACGAACGGGTCATTGGAATGTGTAGGGATTACATCTTCGTTTTTCACGTCGTTCCATTTGCGCCACACGTAATACACACCAAGAATCGCGATGATACCGATGAACGCCGGAATGTTGGAAATTGCCGTCAACAAACCGATCAGCAATACGATCGCCCAAAACAACTTGAGCAATGTCGAATCACTCTTCCGGTAATAATGGAATCCCGCAAAAGCGACGATAGCGGAAATGGCTAATGCAACAATCGATCCTAAATTCGCAAGAACAACGATAGCTGCCACAATGCCAAGTATCGCAAGACCAAATTTTTTCATTTGTTGTTCCTCCTTTCGTTGTACACCTATCATATAACGGATTTCATCTCGTCCAAACAGGCGGAAAGCGGATATTGCACTAAGACTTGAGACTGAATTCGAGTAAATACAACTAGAATTTGGTAGCGCTTTCATGTAAGCTAGTACTATATGAACTATCAATTAATTCAGAGAATGGGGTGCGGACATGAAGGAAGTTGTCATTGTCGAAGGTGTCAGAACGGCAGTCGGTCGACGCAAAGGGGCATTTTCAGACTATCGGCCGGACGAGCTAGCAGCAATCGTCCTCGAAGAGCTTATCAATCGAGCGGGCATCGACAAAGTAGACGTAGAAGATGTCATTTTAGGTTGCGTCACATAAGCAGGTGAACAAGGCGGCAATATTGCACGGACAGCGGCATTGATTGCAGGCTTCCCAATCCACGTACCCGGTGTCACAATCGACCGTCAATGTGGCTCGAGCCAACAAGCGGTCCACTTTGCTGCCCAAGCAATCGCAGCAGGTGACATGGACATCGTCATTGCAGGCGGCGTCGAAAGCATGACGAGAGTGCCGATGTTTTCCAACATGGGTGACGCAAAACCGAGCCCTCAACTGACTGCAAAATACGAAATCATAAACCAAGGCCTATCTGCCGAGCGCATTGCCGAAAAATGGGGACTGACAAGGGAAGCGCTCGATCGGTTTGCGTATGAAAGCCATCAGAAGGCGATACGTGCGATTAAACAAGGGAAGTTCCGGGATGAAATCGTGCCGGTTGTTGTGAATCGCGGCGATGGTAGCGTTGAAACAATTACAACGGACGAAGGCCCGCGTCCGGATTCCACACTCGACGTGCTTGCTGGACTCAAAACGGTGTTCGATGAAAAAGGCGTCATTACAGCGGGGAATGCCAGTCAAATGAGTGACGGTGCTTCTGCCGTGTTGCTCATGTCAAAAGAGCGTGCAGATGAATTGGGGATACGTCCACTCGCTCGCATCGTCTCACGTTCAGTTGTCGGTTCAGATCCAAGCCTTATGCTCACCGGTCCGATTGAAGCGACACGAAAAGTTTTACTGAAAGCGGGTCTGACAATCGACGACATGGATGTGTACGAAGTGAACGAAGCCTTTGCTCCTGTTCCACTTGCCTGGTTGAAGGAAGTTGGGGCAGATCCCGACAAGTTGAATCCAAACGGTGGCGCAATCGCATTAGGTCATCCACTTGGTGCGACCGGAACGAAATTGCTTGTATCGTTAGTGAATGAACTGAGACGGACAGGCGGCCGATACGGATTGTTAGCAATTTGTGAAGGGATGGGTATGGCGAACGCAACGATTATTGAGCGGCTGTAAGGTTTGAAAATGACGGGATGGTTGACTGCAAGGTGCTAAGATTAATGTGCGTAATGTAACATGCGCCGTTTAGTCGGCACTGCGTTCGTTCATCTGAAAATGAACGTAAAAAGATCACCGTTTTATGATAGCGGGGAAGTCTATTCATGCAATACATGAGAACTTGTTACGTTTAGGTCAGGCGATTACCAGTCGTTAGTTGAACGATAATGGTTGATTGCTCATATCGATAAGGATTGTCTAAAGGGGCTGAAGAGATGGAGGTACATGAAACGGTTGCAATTGTCACAGGAGGCGCATCCGGTTTAGGGGAAGCGACGACAAGGCGGCTTGTCGCTGCCGGTGGTAAAGTGGCCATTTTCGATCGGGACGAGGATCGTGGACAGTCGTTAGTTGATGCGTTAGGGGAAGACCGGGTTTTATTAAAAAGAACGGATGTAGTGAGTGCAGAAGAGGTGGAACGAAATGTAGCCGCAGTCGTAGCGACATTTGGGAAAGTGAATGTGCTCGTCAATTGCGCAGGAATAGCGACTCCTGGAAAAGTCGTTTCAAAAGGTCGCCCGATGGCACTTGAACGCTTCGAACAGCTCATTCAAGTCAATCTGATCGGCACGTTCAATGTTCTCCGTGTCGCGGCAGCTGCCATGATGGACAATGAGCCCAATGAAGAAGGCGAACGTGGCGTCATTATAAACACCGCTTCCGTCGCGGCATTTGAAGGGCAAATCGGGCAAGCGGCATATAGTGCATCAAAAGGCGGTGTAGTCGGCATGACGTTGCCGATTGCAAGGGAGTTTGCACCGTACGGTATACGCGTCATGACGATCGCACCTGGCCTCGTTGAAACGCCTTTGTTCGCCGGGCTTCCTGAACCCGCTCAACAAGCGCTTGTGGACATGACATTATTTCCGAAACGGCTAGGACGGCCGGATGAATATGCAAAACTCGTTGAAAGCATCGTAACGAATCCACTATTAAATGGTGAAGTAATCCGATTGGATGGCGCGATACGGATGCAGGCGAAATAGAAGAGTGGTTGGACAGCGTAAGGAATCGATTGTGGATGAAACTGTATTGAAATAGCAAGTTGCCTGTTAAGGCGCATTGAGATTGGTCGGTGTGGCTCGTCTCGAAAATTGTATGAAGGGGCTAGCGAAGTGCCGGTTGTTGTTAGCGGGAGGTATAAGCAATTTATACGTTGCAAGTGAAAGGGGGAGTTGTATGGCGCGTTACCGGTTTGAAACGGATGAACATGTTTTATTTCGAGAAACGCTTCGGAAATTTCTAGCGAAGGAGGCTGTTCCTCACTACGAGCAATGGGAGAGAGACAAAGTGATACCCGTATCATTTTGGAAACAACTTGGTGAGATGGGCTTCCTTTGCCCGCAAGTGGAGGAAGCGTATGGGGGATTAGGACTCGATTTTAGCTACGGCGTCATCATCGGGGAGGAGATGGAGCGTGTTGGCGCAGGCTTGACGGGTGTCGGCTTGCACAATGACATCGTTGTTCCGTATATCGAATCGTTTGGGAATGAAGCGCAGAAACAGCGATGGCTTCCGGGTTGTATTACAGCGGATGTCATTACAGGCGTTGCGATGACGGAGCCAGGAACAGGGTCGGATCTAGCGAGTATCCAGACGACGGCGATAAAAGATGGGGAATTTTATATCGTCAATGGACAGAAGACGTTCATCACAAACGGAGTGAATGGTAACCTGTTTCTCGTTGTCGTAAAGACGGATCCAGCAGCGCAACCGAAGCATCGAGGCATTAGTTTGCTGCTGGTGGAAGAAGGGACACCTGGTTTTACGAAAGGAAGGCAGTTGGACAAGGTCGGCATGCATGCGCAAGATACAGCGGAACTCTATTTCGAAGACTGCCGGGTGCCTGCTCGGAATTTACTTGGTGAAGAAGGCAAAGGGTTTAGCTATCTCATGGAAAAGCTGCAGCAGGAGCGGCTCGTCGTCGCGTTATCCGCACAAACCGCTTCGGAAGATATGCTTGCAATGACGCTCGATTATGTGAAATCACGCGAGGCGTTCGGGAAGTCCATTGGTTCATTCCAAAACACGCAGTTTAAGCTCGCAGAAATCGCTACAAAAGTTGAGCTTGGCAAGGCTTTTCTAGAATCGCTCATCGAGGACCATCTAGCCGGCAAAGAAATCGTCACGAAAGTGTCTATGGCAAAATATTGGATTACGGAGACGGCGCGGGAAATTTCCGCCGAATGCATGCAACTCCATGGCGGCTATGGCTACATGGAAGAGTACAAGATTGCTCGGAGGTACCGGGATATTCCCGTTGCGTCGATCTATGCAGGAACGAATGAAATTATGAAGTTGATTATCGCGAAAAATATGGGGTTAGGTTGACGGCATATGAGCCGCATGTGTGTCATAGGATGCAAAGCGAATGGTTGTACAAGTAGGGAAAAATACATGTGGGAAAAGGGGAATGTTCGTTATGATGCAAACACCATTACTATTATCTTCTTTCATTACAAGGGCAGAACAGTTTTTTCCGAATAAGATGATCATTTCACGTACGGGGGAGGATACGATCCATCGGATTACGTACCGTGAATTTGCAAAGCGGACGCGTAAACTATCGGATGCACTGACAAAACTGGGGATGAAACACGGAACGAAAGTCGGCACATTCGGTTGGAATCATCACCGCCATTTGGAGGCATATTTCGGCGTGCCAAGTACAGGCGCGATCCTGCATATGGTGAATATTCGCTTGTCACCGGAGCATATTGCGTATGTCATTAATCATGCAGAAGACGAAATTCTCTTAGTCGATGACAATTTGTTCCCGCATTTTGAAAAGCTTGCACCGTTGCTGAAGACGGTGAAGCATTACGTCATCATGGGGGATAGCAGGGAGATTCCTGAAACGTCGCTTGCCAATGTTCATTCATATGAAGCGTTGTTGGACGGGGCATCCGATGACTTTGTCTATCCTGAAGATTTAGATGAAAATACGCCAGCGGGCATGTGTTATACATCTGCTACGACGGGCAATCCAAAAGGTGTTGTTTACACGCACCGCGGCATTGTGTTGCATAGTTATGCGCTCGGACTTGCTGATGCGATGGGCTTGTGCGAACGAGATGTCGTCATGCCAGTCGTTCCGATGTTCCACGTCAACGCATGGGGCATCCCGTTTGCGTCTGTATTTTTTGGAGCGACTCAAGTGCTTCCGGGTCCAGGGCTTAACCCTGCGCTGCTGCTCGATTTGATTGAACAAGAGAATGTCACAATTACAGCAGGCGTACCGACCATTTGGCTAGCGGTGTTAAAAGTACAGGAGCAGCAACCGCGAAATTTATCATCAGTGCGTGCAATTGTCTGTGGAGGTTCAGCCTCTCCAAAAGGGCTGATTCGGGCGTTCGAGGAAAAGCTTGGAGTGCCATTCTACGTCGGATACGGCATGACAGAAACCTCACCACTTGTCAGTCTTTCCGTGTATACATCGGGTATGGAAGAACTGTCAATGGATGAACGCGTCGATATTCGTGCGTTACAAGGGCTCATCATGCCAGGCCTTGAAGTCCGTATTGTAAATGAAGATGGAGAAGTCCCGTGGGATGGCAAGACGATGGGTGAATTAACCGTGCGTGGACCGTGGATTGCAAGTGAATATTATAAAGACGAACGAACAGTGGAAGCATTTAAGGATGGTTGGCTATACACCGGTGACATTGCCGTCATGACCGAATTCGGCTATTTGAAGTTGATGGATCGGACAAAGGATTTGATCAAGAGTGGCGGCGAATGGATTTCATCTGTTGACTTGGAAAATGCCCTAATGACACATGAAGATGTCTTCGAAGCAGCGGTCATCGCCGTTCCTCATGAAAAATGGCAAGAACGCCCACTCGCCTGCGTCGTCTTGAAAGATGGCAAGACGGCTGATGATGTGATGAAGGAACGGTTGTTGTCCTATTTAGAAGGGCAGTTCGCCAAATGGTGGGTACCAGACGATGTCGTGTTCTTGACTGAAATCCCGAAAACATCCGTCGGCAAGTTTTTGAAAAAAGCATTGCGCGATCAGTTGAAAGGGCATGAATTGAAAGTTTGAGGAGAAGAGTTTTAAACCACTCGCGTGGGAGATGTGTCGCGGGTGGTTTTTTTGTGGATGGAATGTGGGATGGTGAATGTTGAAGAAGAAACGTGTTGGGGGAAGAGAGAGTTGAGGCGGGGGATTCCATTAACTGGGTGAGTGGTGATAAACAGTCGACAAGCGGTGATAACGTCGATGTAAGCGGTGATAAATGGGACACAAGCGGTGATAAACGCCATCTAAGCGGTGATAACGGTAAATTTATAGGTTTGTGGGAAGCTAAAGTGCGGGTGAAATAGTTGGAAACCGGAGAATCGGTGATAAAGTGGTCCGAATCGGTGATAACGTCGTGAGAATCGGTGATAACCCTCCGAGAACCGGTGATAACTAGCCTAGAATCGGTGATAAACTCCGTAGAATCGGTGATAACGGGAAAGTGCCCGATTGAGCGACTTTGAAACGACGGCAAATTGGTTAAAAACCGGAGAATCGGTGGTAAAGTCGCTCGAATCGGTGGTAAAAGTCACTCGAATCGGTGGGTACTTGAATTCGGCGGCTCACTAGCAATAGAAGGACCGATCATGCAGTGCGGCATCTCAGGTTGAAATCCATAGAAATCACCGTCATGTTGCATTAATTTTGAAAGAACAGGGAATAGCGTATATACGGATGTAAAATGGAAAGTTTAGTGATAGCCGGTAAACGATGAGGAGGTTTAACATGCCGACACGAATTACGAAGACACAAGCTACAGCCTGTTCACTGACGGTATACAATGACGGATTTGCGTTGGTGAAAGATACGCGTTCAGTACCGGAGCTCGATGGAAGTGAGTGGGTCGAGTTTCTCGAAGTTGCGAGAAAGCTGGAGCCGAATTCGGTCATTATCGAAGGAATGGACGTTTCGGAGTTCGTCTATGAGTATGATTTAATGGATGAGTTGAAGCTTTATGAGAAATATTTAGGGCAAGAAGTGTTGATGAAAGATGCACTTTCGAAAGAAGGAAAGCGTTATAAACTATTGCGTGCGAATGGTCCAGTTGTATTGCAAGATGTTGAGACGGGAGAACTTGTCATGAATCCGAGGGGAGAAATCCGATTTCCTCAGACAGAAAGTGGTTTTCATGTAGAGCCAACGCTTGTTTGGCAAGTGGGTCAGCAAATGAAGGATGAAGTATGTGTGTCTTATTTAACGGATGGCGTATCGTGGAAAGCCGATTATGTCATTTCGATGCATGGAGACCGCTTCGATTTATCCGGTTGGCTGACGATGAAAAATTACTCGGGTGTGAATTACGAGGATGCGACATTGCGGTTGATTTCAGGAAAGCTGAGTAAAGCCGGGAATGAAAATGTGGAGAAAAGCAAAGAATTGTCGCAGAAGAAAGAAGCTGCAACAGATGCCTTTTCGGATTTCCACACGTACACATTTCCTCGGCCGATTAATTTGGAGGACAAGCAACGCAAGCAACTGCGCCTGCTGTCATCAATGAATTCAAAGGCGCAAATCATTTATGAGATAAATGAACAAACGGCCAATCCGGATATTTACATTGAGTTTGATAATACAGTGGAGAACGGATTAGGTTTTCCGTTACCGGCTGGTATTTTTAAAATGTACAGAACAAATCCGAAAGATGGCAGTGCAGAATTTATTGGAGAATATCGCATTAAGCATACTGAAGTCGATGAAAAAGTGCGCTTAAAGTCCGGCGAAGCTTGCGATATTAAAGTGACGAGTAAAAAATCAGGGAAGTACAAAGAAGGTGGCTATGAGTATACCGAATATGAATACTCAATTTGCAATACGAAAGGTGTTCCGGTTGAAGCCATTATTCGCCAGCAAGTGCCAGGACATCTTTGGACGGTCGATGAATCGACACACGACTGGGAGAAAAAGAGAGACAAAATTTTACTGCCAATACACGTTCCGGTCGATGAAGAGGAAACCGTCAAATTCACAATCCGCCACGACCGATCTGCGAGAAGAACGATTGGCTTCTAATGACTTATTGGTTGTTAGAACATAGAAGAAGCGAAAACAGCTCTGGGGCATACCTCCGGAAAAACTGCGTAAATCCAAGTTGCACAAACTTTGGGTTCACGCAGTTTTATTTTTACTACATGAATTTCACATCTGTCGATAGCCGCTGTGATCTTCAATTGCATCCTCTATTTTGTCCCCAGAACGAAGAACATCCTTTTCATAAGAAAACGCATGGAATTTCGTATTTTCTTCTGTAAAGCCGGTTAGTTATTCACAATTTAATAAACGAACAACCCGGACTTCATCTCCCGCGAATTTATCAACATGTGGATAAAATATGCCCAAAAACAGCGCATTTTCTGAAATTATAAACATATCCACTTTGTTATCCACAAAAAAACGTGCATAAGTCGATCTTGCCCGACTTATGCACATAAATGCTGAAGCATATTTTGCTCTTTGTCCACGTACAATCCATCATGGATTATCGGAAACCATCCACGCAATTGGAACGTCCTGTTGTAGGGGCCTTGTATGTACTGATCCATAAACCAAAGGGAGCGTTTTATGGAGAAATGGATAATTGAGTTTATTAGCGAGCATGGCTATTTTGGCGTCTGTTTTTTACTTTTGCTTGAAAATGTATTTCCCCCAATTCCATCTGAAGTGATCTTGACGTTCGGGGGCTTTGTCACGACAGTTTCAACAATGACGCGAATGGGTGTTATTGTTGCAGCGACGATTGGCTCTGTAGTGGGTGCGATGGTGTTATACAGTATTGGACTAGTTGTGGATGTTGAGCGACTTGAGCGGTTAATTGAAAGAAAAGGGCGCTGGTTGCGCATTTCCAAAAAAGACTTGAGAAGGGCGGAAGGATGGTTCGAAAAATACGGCCCATGGACGGTCTTTTTTTGCCGACTCATTCCACTTGTGCGCAGTCTAATTTCAGTTCCAGCAGGTATGGCGCATATGAATTTTCCATTATTTATTCTCCTGACAGCGATTGGTAGCTTCATTTGGAATGCGATTCTTGTTACAATAGGGTTTACGGTCGGTGAAAATTGGGAATCGATACTCCGGTATATGGATATCTATTCGTCAATCGTTTATATCGTGTTAGCAATTAGCGGCTTTGCGGTTTGTATCGGGTACATCCGCTGCCGTAGAAAGAGGGCTTAGTGGACTTATGGAGTTATTTGAATTATTAAAGGCGTTATTACTTGGTTTTGTAGAAGGTATGACGGAATTTGCACCGGTTTCTTCGACAGGTCACCTCATTATTGTAGATGATATGTGGCTGAAGACGGAAGAGTTTCTTGGCAATTACCCTGCGATCACCTTTAAAATCGTTATTCAGTTAGGATCGATTTTAGCGGTCGTCGTTGTGTTTTGGAAACGACTGTTCAGTTTAGTCGGACTGTATAAAATCGACGGTCAGAAGATGAACAAGCGATTTAACTTGCTGCATGTTATCGTTGGGATGTTACCGGCGGTCATTCTTGGTTTTGCATTTAAAGATTTGATTGACGATTATTTGTTTCGTGTTGAAACAGTTATTGTCGCACTTGTTGCCGGTGCAATACTTATGATAATAGCAGACAAATTTGGGCCGAAAAAACCGAGAGTGCAGTCGTTGGATCAGATTTCGTATCGTCAAGCATTTACTGTTGGGCTTGTCCAATGTCTATCATTATGGCCAGGTTTTTCTCGGTCAGGCGCTACGATTTCAGGCGGTGTATTATTCGGCATGAACCATAGAACGGCTGCCGACTTCACGTTCATCATGGCTGTACCGATTATGATGGGAGCAAGTCTAGTTTCGGTAATGAAAAACTGGGAATACATGTCGATGGATCACATTTCGTTTTACATTGTTGGATTCCTTAGTGCGTTTATCTTCTCGCTCATTTCAATTCGTTTCTTCTTGAAATTAATTTCAAAAATTAAACTCGTACCGTTTGCCATTTACCGTATAATTCTGGCGGTCATCTTGGCAGCAATCGTGTTTTTGTGAGGAATCTATAAAACTATCTTACCGCGTGAGGTCATTGGGCTTTCCGCGGTTTTTTTGTGAATGAATACCAGACGCGACAAGACTCCTCTACCTCCATTACCTTATTTATTTTCTCCACCCTAAATTTTCTGATAGAATAAAAAAATAAAAAAGTAGCAGGTGATCGACTTGAAAGAGCAAATATTAGTGATCGAGGACGAAGAAAGTATTGCACGTGTTCTTCAATTGGAGCTGGAGTTTGAAGGGTATGCAGTCGGCACTGCTCATACTGGGTCGGATGGTCTTATTAAATTTCGGGAACAGGGATGGGACCTTGTGCTTTTGGATTTAATGTTACCGGGGTTGAACGGACTGGATGTGTTAAAAAGGATTCGGGCGACGGAAGGAGAGACGCCTGTTATTTTATTGACCGCAAAAAGTGATGTAAAAGATAAAGTGACGGGTCTTGACTTAGGGGCAAATGATTATGTAACAAAGCCTTTTGAAATTGATGAGTTACTTGCACGAATCCGATCTGCAATTCGTTCATCACAGAAAAAAGCGGTTGTAAAAGATGAATTTTTCCATGAGTTTGCGGGCTTGTCTATACATGAACAATCACGCGAAGTGAAGCGGAACGGCGAATTGATTGAGCTGACGCCAAGGGAATACGATCTCTTGCTTCATCTCCTGCGTCATCCAAATCAGGTTCTTTCGCGTGAACAATTATTAGATGCAGTTTGGGGCTATGATTATTTTGGTGATACAAATGTTGTCGATGTATACATACGGTATGTCCGCAAGAAAATAGACATGCAAGACGGTCCTTCGCTCATTCAAACGGTGCGAGGCGTCGGCTATGCATTAAAGGAACCAATCCATGAAGCTGAAAAATAAAATCCATGTCTTCTCGACGTTGTTGATGTTTATTATCCTGGTGTTGGCGAATGTTCTTATTTATTTTCTGTTTGAAAGAATGTCACATAACACGGAATACCACCAATTGTTAAGTCGGTCGAATAATTTAACCACGGCGTTAAGTCAAACGGCAACAGAAGAGGATGCGGTAATCGTTATACGGGCTACCATCCCGGCTAATAGTGCGGTAACGATAACGGACAGTGCAAATAAAGCAATAACCATTGTTCAATCAGTAGAGGGGCTTGGAAAGATTGGTGACCGTACGAATGCTGATGATCCTTTTGTCATTCGAGATTTTAAAGGAATTGAAGCATTATCCATCACGATGCCCATAATCTGGCCGACGGGTGAAGTGGTGACACTAGAAATTACACAGTTGTTAACGGATGTTGAACAAAATCTGCGCGTGCTAAAGTTCGTATTAATTGGCGTTACTGCGTTTGCCATGATTTTAATCGTGTTATCGAGTATGACGTTAGGAAAAATTGTGACTCAGCCGATTGAAAAACTTATCCAGACGATGACAAGTAATCGGCAATCGGGCAAGTTTGAAAAGATTAATGAGAACGTGGACGGAAAAGATGAACTGGCGCAGATGGAACGGACGTACAATGAAATGATGGAAGAATTGGAACAGAACTATAACAAGCAAGAACAGTTCGTATCCAATGCTTCGCATGAACTGAAAACACCTTTGACGGTGATCGAAAGCTATGCAAGCCTGTTAATAAGACGCGGGCTTGAAAACCGCGAAGTAGTGGACGAGGCATTAGCTGCCATTCTTTCAGAAACGGGACGTATGAAAGAAATGATCACACAAATGCTTGACTTAGCGAAAAGTAATGAAGCGCAGGCATTTGAATTTGTGGATACGAATGTGAACCAATTGGTAGAAGATGTTGTTAAACCGCTGCGACAAGCGTATGGAAGAGACATTCAAATTGAGGCGGATGAACAATATTACGTGGAGACAGATGGAAAGTATGTGAAACAGCTGTTGTTCATATTGCTTGATAATGCAAGGAAATATAGCGATGGGGAAATTGTTGCATCTATCAATGACCAGTCGAACGGTGTAGAAGTGACTGTGAAGGATTATGGAAAAGGAATACCTAAAGAAGATATACCGCATTTGTTCGATCGTTTTTATCGGGTCGATTCGGATAGGAGCCGTAAAACAGGTGGAACAGGATTAGGCCTTTCCATAGCGAAAGAGATTGCCGACGGTTTAGGAGCGAATTTGTCCATAGAAAGTGTAGTGGGTATGGGGACGTGTATACGTGTGTTCATTCCAAATAAGAGAGAGGATTCTCAGTGAATTTTAATGTTCCTTCGGTAAGATGATAAAAAGGAGGCTTTTTGCATGAGAATATGGAAAAAACCTTGGTTCATACCGATTATTTTAACGGTTGTCATTATCGTTGGTGGACAGCTTTATACAGCTGGAAAGCTGACAAAAGCGAATACGTTATCAGAAAATGAAATTCAAAAACAGTTGACGCTGATTTATCAAGGCGAGATTGAAGATATACAATTACAAGGTTCCGTTTACACGGCAAATGTCATTAAGGGAAGCGCAGAATATGCAGTTGAAGTGGACGCGGAAACGGGTAAAGTGCTTTCCCTTATTCAAACGAAAGAGTCCGTAAATACAGATGTTGCTAAAGCAGAGCAGGATGATAAAGAAAAAGACGCGGTTACAGGGGGTATGTCAGAAAAGACTGAAGACCCGTTACCTGAAAAAGAACAGGTGACAGAGAAACCGCCTGTAACATCTGATAAAAACAAATCTGATACGAATGACACAACGTCTTCGAAAACTAATACAGGTAAAACGACAACTGAATCAAAACCGTCAAACAAACCGACTACACCTCCAAAAAAGCCAGTGTTAATCTCAGAGCAGCAAGCCGCCAACATTGGTATGACTCAATTACCTGCCGGCATGGTCGGTGAAGTCGATGACGTCGATTACAAAGAAACGGAAAATGGCGGCTATTATTTAGTGCAGATTGACATTGATACGGATGATGATTTAGATGAAGTAACCTATCAAATACATGCTATTACAGGAGCAGTAATGACGGTTTCGTGGGATGAATAATGGATCCGCATATGTGGTATTTGTATGAATGCGGTAGAAGGTGAAGTCGCGTGCAACCAAGGTTCTTGACACTTGGTTGCACGCGATTTTTCTTTTTAAAACTGGATCTTTCATTTTACAAAAACGCCTACAACAATGAAGGAGCAGTTACTAGTATGATTCTCATCAACTTCTAATAATCCTCTCAACCTCCTCTCATCTTCGCTGGGTATGATAAAGGTAACAAGGAAAAGGAGGAGAACTTGCATGAACAAATGGACGTTGATTCCGGCGATGGCTGGGGTAATCGCCATCGGTGGGGTTGCGATGACAAGTGATTCTGTACCTGTAAGCGTGGCTTCAAAGGATCAATTGATTTCACTGAAGGAAGCGAAAGAGCTAGCTGAGAAAAAAGTAGGTGGAATTGTTACAGAGATTGAACTGGAACAAGAAGGTGCTCGCTATGTGTACGAAGTGGACGCAGTTGCGAAAGGCGTCGAATATGAATTACATGTAGATGCGTTGTCACGAGAAGTAGTCGTTGTTGAAAAGTCTACAGATACAAAATGGACTGACAAGATGATTACGGAAGAGCAAGCAGTAGCCATAGCAAAAGGTATGGTAAATGCTGTTGTAAAGGACATCGAGTTAGATAAAGACGATAATCGCTACTATTATGATATTGAATTGGAAGATGACAACTTTGAATACGAAGTGAAAGTAAATGCAATTACAAGTGAAGTCATCAAGTTCGACAAAGAGGCGCTCGATGACGACGAGTACGTTCAATCCGAGAAATTGTTGACGAAAGAAGAAGCGATTGCCATTGCAAAAAAGAAGGCGAACGGTACTGTTGAGAAAATCGAGCTCGATTCGGACGACAATCGTAAAGTCTATGAAATTGAGATGAAAGATGATGAGTTTGAGTACGAAATTGACCTAGATGCAGCGACTGGAGAAGTGCTCAACTTCGAAAAGGATCGTTACCGTACAGCGAAAAATGACACGGTTCCTAAAGTTGAAGCTACTAAACAAAACGCAACAAATCACTCGTTACAAGTCGTTCAAACTACACCTGTAAAGCAAGAGGTGAAAGCTGAACAAAGTCAACCCGTTGCAAAAAAGACGAAGCTCACAAAGGACCAAGTGCTTGCTATTGCTAAACAAAAAGCAACTGGTGTAGTAACAGATTTTGAATTAGACGACAATGTATATGAAATTGAAATGGAAGATGGAGACATCGAGTATGAATTGGAAATCGATGCATACACAGGGGCAATTCTTTCATTTGAAAAAGATGAAGATTAATACAAAGTAACAACTTAAACATAAAAACACTTTATTACAGACATGGGCAGACGCCATACTGACTATGATGCAAACGAGCGGACAGCTGCCATACTGTCCGCTTGTTTTAATGTGGCGGGAAGAATGTCCTTATGCATATAATTCGTAAGTTTTATCGACTTCGGCAAGTTCAGCTGGTCCCTCAAACACTGCTTTTGCAGCCTGTAAAATGTCTCTCGCATCACCGTGTAATGGCAAATGTGTCAACACTAACTGTTTCACGTCAGCCAATTGGGCAAGTTTCCCCGCTTCACTGCCAGCCATATGTCCAGGTGCTTTCCCGAGATGCTCCTCGTACAAATTCGCTTCGCTTACTAATAAATCTGTTCCTTTCGCAAACGCTACTAACTCGTCCCGCCATTCAGTATCTGCCGTGAACGTAACGGATCGTCCATCTACTTGGAACTTCATTGCTAAGCAATAGACTGGATGAGTTGTCTCACAAAATGACACTTCAAATGGTCCGATTTGCACAATATCTGTTTCTTGAATAGCAACTCCAACCGTTCGTTCCTTATAAGAAAGCTTTTCAAAATGCTCAAGATCCTTATCGTGACCGTAAATCGGCAACACCGGAGAAGGTTGGCCAAGGTAAAAATTAATGAGGCGACTATACTGCAAACTGCCGATATCCGCAATATGATCTGCGTGATAATGACTGATGACAACAGCATCCAATGCTTCCAACGCAATATGATTTTGCAACGATGCTAGAACGCCGCTCCCGCAGTCCACAAGACAATGAAACCCATCATGCTTAACTAAAAACGATGAAGTGGCACCGTTTGCTTTCGGATAACCGCCCCATATACCAATTGGAACAACTTTCATGTGTAAAACCCTCCATAAACAATATACTTGCTTTTATACCATAGGGGGTATAAAATACAGATAGAACCTAAACACAAAGGAGTGGTGAAAATGACAACTACAGCTACAGTTTACACTACATCAACATGCCCATATTGCACAATGATGAAGGATTATTTAGAGGAACAAAACATTCCGTATCGTGAAGTGAACGTGCAGCTTGACCAACAGGCTGCCCAACAACTTGTGGAAACGACAGGACAAATGGGTGTTCCACAAACTGAACTAAACGGAAAATGGATTTTGGGCTTTGATCCTGCAGCCGTGCAAGATGCTCTACGAGGGTAAAAATTTGAAAAAGCCCTCACTCTTTTGCAAATCTTGTTCTGTGGAAACTGCCGATGCAATGGAAGAAGAGATCAATAAAAGACTCTTCCCTAAGATTTGTATTGGTCATGTCGCACTGTTTCTGACAGGTGTATTTCTCGTGATAATGGAATGGATGAATTAGCTCTCCCCGCATCGACTCGTTAGTTGTCGATGGGGGATTTTTTTATGAAGAATTTTGTATGGATTGGATTTATATACTAATCAAATAGCATGTACACAATTAGATATCTAACAGTTTTAGTTCAAGATATTTACGTTAATTTGTTTAAAATAAATCAAAAGACCTTAATTGTGTGTATTGCTGTTACATTTTCTGAGAATAAATTCTTATATCTATATCAAATTAAGAGCTTTATATAAAAGTTTGAGTAGTGGAAAAATAGCAAGTTGCATTATGTAGGCTTTATACCTAATGCCTATTCTCCTGCATGATAGGAAATATACTTATACATTTCTTTGACAACGAAAAAGCACAATGATAATCATATACATACAAACGAGTATTATAAATTAACCTGGAAAACTAGCGTCTTAACAGAAGATACTATTGCTTGAGGTGCTGGCGAAAAGATGAAGGAAATCCAAGGCCAACAGAGGGAACTTTCAATAATGCCGTTCACTATATCATTAGCGGGCATTTTTTCAGCAGGGAAATCTTCCATTGTAGATGCCCAACATTCCTCGGTTTACTTTAAAAGATTGTGTAGGTGAGAATTAGATGAAGTTTTCAACAGCAAGAGGATTGACCATTATTTTAGCTGTTGTTGCAGCTGTTTCAATAACAACTTATTTTTATTTAGATGAAAAAGACATGATGATTCCATTTTTAGCTCTAATCATCAAGCCACTTATGATGGTTACGCTGTTCCCTGCAGCATTTTTATTACTGGCAAGCATTATGGCTTCATCTAAAAAAGAAGAACAAATCACTAGACACAACTTCCTAAATGCGTTTGTCATTCTAATTTGTTTATTTGCTTTCAGGGCAATCGTAACGTTTATGAGATAGATTTTGAAATTTATGCCGGGTAATTCCGAAAGGGCGTGAATGTTTTAGGGGCAGCTAAAAATAGGAATTCTGGCCAGGAATCTTAATCTATTACCGATAAAGTAAATGATTCCGACGTTCAGGCTAGAGAGGGTATAAAGGATTGACTAAAATCGAAAAGTGGTAGAATCATTCACAGTAAAACAAATCCATCATTTCTGGATATATGAGTATGAGCGGTATCAAAAATGAACAACTCCACCGCAAAATGGCTGATAGGCATATTATCTACAATTGGTTTTGGAACAATTGCTTTGTTGTATATATTGGATCAAAACGGGAGCGTACCTCCGCTTTTTGAGACTTTATTTAAACCGATTGTTTTCATCTCATTGTTTCCCGTGCTTCTTTTGATCATAGGACTCCTTCTTGCGCGGGGAAAGAAGGAAGATAAAATTTCGAACAAAACCCTCGGACGTTCTGCCATTGTTATTGGTGCTCTATTCGTATTCCGATGGTTGACGGGATATTTCGATTAAAGAACTCAAATATTATTTAAATAAGCCTGATACAACTACCTTTTCTTAAGAATAAGAGGTATATATAATGAATTACTCAACTGCAAAATGGCTCATAGGAATATTATTTACAATCGGTTTATTGATTATTGCAACCTACTTTTTCATGGATGAAAAGGGGATTTTGCCTTCCCTTTTCGTCGATGTATTTGTACCACTTGTCTTTCTTACATGGCTACCGGCGCTTCTTTTGATCATTGGACTCCTGATTGCGCAGGGGAAAAAGGAAGATAAAATATCGAACAAAACCCTCGGACGTTCTGCCGTCGTAATCGCTGCACTTTTCGCATTCCGTTGGTTGACGGGATATTTTAATTAAAGAAGTTTTACAATAAGCCCAATCCATCTATATTTTCTTGAGAATGAGGGTATCTATATTGAATTACACAACTGCAAAATGGCTCATAGGTATACTAGCTACCATCTCAATAGCTACGACGGTTTTAATCTTTTATTTCGATCACAGAGAGGTCACTTCCCCTCTATTAGAATCTATATATAAACCGATTATTTTAATTACGGGGGTACCGGTGCTTATATTGGCCATTGGTCACGTGGTTGCAAAGGGTAGGAAAGAGGAACAAATATCTTCTAAAAGTTTCGGCCGCTCTACCATTGTTGTCGCAGCCCTTTTCGCATTCCGATGGATGACGGGATACTTTAATTAATGACAACACTTTTCTTGAATACAGTTCCAAATAGTTGATCATATGAAAAGCAATGTACCTTTTGTAATAGGGTGCATTGCTCTTTTCTTTTTGGTAGCCAAACAGTGAATCCTCCTAAGTTGGTGGAACAACGGCAATGGATAGGCGATGAACATGTTTAGATGTTGCCGATAAAACAGTTAATGTTTATCAAATCTACTATGCAACCATTATTCTTGCCTCACAATAAGTGCGATATAAAAAAGTAGAGCGTCTTGAAATCGGACCGGGTCAAGAGTTGTCAGCTCTTTGACTTTCCTTAATCTGTATGTCAATGTGTGCCGATGGATGGCGAGCGCATCAGCAGTTGATCCGATAACCATGTCATTTTCGAAAAATGCTTCTAGTGTATCAATTAATTGGTCGTTTAACCTCGCCAAGACGCGCTTGCTTAATCGTTCCTTCATCGGTGCAGATACGGTTTTTAGTAAGGCGATTAGTTCAATAGCATCGTAATAATGGATTGATTCATGGGCATTGCCATAAGTCAGTGCAAGTTTAGCTGTTTCATAGGAGTGCTTAATATCTTGTAAATCTTCTACGTATAGGCCGACACCGATTTCGACGGAATGATCTGTATGCAATAACTGATGGATCTTCATGATTTTACGTTCTAAAACGCTTGATTTTACATCGGACAGTACGATAAATAATTGATTAAATTGTGAGTGACCTAGTAAGGCAGTATTTCTTTCAAATAATTCCTCTATACTTTCTGTCAATCGTAGCGGAAATTGTTGGAGGTCCTTTGTTTGGACCAAGATTGTTAGATAGGGGCCGGTCATCTTAAAATTCAATGCGGATAATCGATCGACAACGATTGTTGATAGCGGACCGACTTCGATTAATTCTTCAAAGATCAGCTCTTTCATTTTCCGCTTCCATTCCACTTCCGATGTAATGAAAGACTGATGAATCATCATTTCTGTTGTTAATTGAACAAGTGTTGCAACATCCTTTAATTCATCGTGCGTTCCTGTAATGCCAATGACACCAACTAGTTGCTCTTTGTAATAAACGGGCATGTTAACGCCAGGCTTCGTGCCATGCCAATCTTTCATGTTGTCGTCTGTGATCCATAGTGGTACCTTCGTTTTTGCGACATATGCTGCACCTTCATGAATACGGTCAATGCGCTCCGCTTCCCCCGATGCCAAGATCATGCCATTCGTATCCATCACATTCAAGTTCCGATTCAAACGAACCATTGTTTGCTGGACGATTTCCTCCGCAAGCTTTTTTGTAATCAAATTCACAACCCCTTGTATAAAATTCTTGCTGAAAATCAAATGTAACTTATACACCAAGTATAATGTATTTTTAATTTCAGAACATATAATTAAATGCAAGCGCTTTATTCACATTGAAGTGCAAGTAGGAGGTGCTAGGGATGAAGGTGATTTTGGCACCTGATTCATTCAAAGGAAGTCTAACGGCAATCGAAGCCGCTCGAGCAATGGCGCGTGGTGTGCAAGAAGCTATACCGACGAGCCATACAATACTTTTGCCTGCTGCAGATGGCGGAGAAGGGACGATGAGGAGCTTAGTTGACGCGACGAATGGTACATACACATCTGTAACCGTTGAAGATCCACTCGGGAGACCGATTGTAGCGACTTATGGGATTCTTGGGGATAAAGAAACATGTGTGATTGAGATCGCCGAAGCTTCGGGACTTACGCGGTTGGTTGATGATGAAAAGGATCCATTAAGAGCTTCTTCATATGGAACGGGGGAATTGATTGCACATGCGATTGAAAGTGGGTACCGGAAATTCATTATCGGCCTTGGAGGAAGTGCGACAAATGATGGAGGATCGGGAATTCTTCAAGCATTAGGTATGCGTTTATTGGATGAACAGGGTCGTGACTTATCGAAAGGGGGAGGCGCACTCAAGGATTTATATTCTATTGATGATACAGATTGGGATGGTCGGATTAGAGATAGTGCGTTTTTAATTGCGAGTGACGTTAAAAATCCTTTTGTTGGTCAGAATGGTGCCTCTTACGTGTTCGGGCCGCAAAAAGGAGCAACTTCTTCAGTTGTGGAAGAACTTGATCGAAATTTGTCTCTTTTTGCAGATGTGATTAAAAGCGAGCGAGGCATTGCGCTTCATTGCAAAGAAGGGGCTGGAGCTGCCGGGGGAGCTGGAGGCGTATTCCAAGCATTTTTCAACGGTGAGATGAAGCAAGGCATTGACGTCGTGTTGGATGCAATCGCTTTTCATGAAGCTGTAGAGGACGCTGATCTAGTTATTACGGGCGAAGGAAAAACAGATAGGCAGACCTTATCGGGCAAAACGCCTTTCGGAATTGCAAAAGCGGCACAACGGAAAGGGAAGCCGGTCATTCTAATCTCCGGTGCGGTGGATGAAGAAAGCCGTGAAACACTGTACCCGTTTTTTAAAGAAGTGCATGGAATTATGGATGATGGTATTTCTGTTGAAGAAGCAGTGGCGAATGCGTTTTATTACTTGAAAGAAAAGACTAGAAAAGTGATGGAGAGTTATTCTTAGTATGAGGCCTATAGAATTAATATATATTTCAAATATGAGTTAACTTGGCGAGACGGTGGTAAAGTCGCTTGAATCGGTGGTAAAGTAGGTCGAAACGGTGGTAAACTGCCTGGAATCGGTGGTAAAGTGCTCCGAAACGGTGGTAAACCGTCTAGAATCGGTGGTAACGCAATCCTACCTCGATTGGCTGGTTGTATTCCGTCGAATCTGTTCGATTTAGTGGTGAATATCTGTAAATAACTGGTTGAGTGGTGATAAAAGTAGTTTAAGCGGTGATAAAGTGTTTACAAGCGGTGATAACTAGCCAATGAGCGGTGATAAATCACATTCACGGCCAACTAGTAGCATGCTTCTCCGTGATAACTCGATCGAATAGTTTAAAGAAGCCGCCCTCTCTATAGTATTATCTATGGTCCACTGCAAATTCATTTCATTCGCTGAGTGAACTTGGCGAGACGGTGATAAAGTCGCTCGAATCGGTGATAAACCCCTTCGAATCGGTGATAAAGTGCTTAGAATCGGTGATAAACTCCTCCGAATCGGTGATAACCAGCCTAGAATCGGTGATAACACATTTCCACCTCGATTGGCTGGTTGTATTCCGCCGAATCTGCTCTATTTAGAGGTAAGTATCTGTAAATAACTGGTTAGATGGTGATAAAAGCAGT
Organism: Sporosarcina saromensis; assembly: GCF_033253735.1. Classification (NCBI taxonomy): domain Bacteria; kingdom Bacillati; phylum Bacillota; class Bacilli; order Caryophanales; family Caryophanaceae; genus Sporosarcina; species Sporosarcina saromensis. Next base: position 78,717 of record NZ_JAUBDI010000013.1, read on the forward strand.
TTAAGCGGTGATAAACTCCCCACGAGCGGTGATAAATAGCCAATGAGCGGTGATAACCGAATTGGCCGACCTAATAGTAGAATGCCCCAGCATAATAAACACTTCCCACATCAGCATAGTCACCTAGTTTCAACGCATAAGGTAAGGAAGAGTTGTCCAGAACCTACTTGAATGGAGAGGATCCGATGAGTGAAGTAACGCCGGATGTGCGGGAGCTGCGTAATTGTTTTGGGAGATTTGCGACAGGTGTGACGGTTGTGACGTGTGAACATGAAAAGGGGAAGCATGGATTCACGGTGAATTCATTCACATCGGTGTCGCTGCAACCGCCGTTAGTGCTTGTTTCTGTAGATCGGCGGACGCGGGCATTGCCATATCTACAAAACAATTCCTTCACGATCAACATTCTCAGAGCATCCCAGCAAGACACGGCGATGCATTTTGCGGGTCGCCCTTTAGATGTACCGCCATTTGAATGGGATGATACCCGTATCAAAGACTCACTTGCATATATCGAATGCGAACCGTGGGCGGAATACGATGGGGGCGATCATGTTTTATTTGTCGGGAAAGTGAAGAGGTTTGAATATGAAGATGGAGCACCGTTAGGATACTATGGTGGGAAGTTTTCTACAATTGAACCTCTGTAACAACAAAAGCCCTCAGTGATTTTGAAGGAATTTAGTTTTGGACTAGCTTCTTGGTATCTACACACCGAAGCTAGTTTTTTATTTTCCTCCCGCATGTTTCCCCGTAGACAAGCATACGAATGGTTGTAATGGGACAAGGAGGATGATTGGTTGAAAATTCAACAAGAACAAAAAACGTTATTGCCGTTAACAGGGAAAGAGTATTTAGAAAGTCTGAAGGATGGAAGGGAGATTTGGCTGCATGGTGAGAAGGTGAAGGATGTGACGACGCATCCGGCATTCCGGAATGCAGCGAGGTCAATCGCTCGGTTGTATGATGCGCTCCATGATGAAAAGACAAAAGAGGTTTTGACAGTTGAGACGGACACGGGCAATGGGGGCTTTACACAGAAATATTTCCGTGTGGACAAGAGTGCAGAAGATTTGTTAGCTTCGCGTGATGCCATTGCACAATGGGCACGGATGACGTATGGGCAAATGGGCAGGTCGCCGGATTATAAAGCGGCATTCCTTGCAACGCTTGGGTCGGATCCGGAGTACTACGGAAAGTATGCGGATAATGCACGTCGTTGGTATAAGGAAGCGCAGGAACGGAACTGGTTTTTCAATCATGCCATCATTAATCCACCAGTCGATCGGCATAAGCCATTAGAGGCGGTTTCGGATATTTTTGTCCGAGCTGTTGGGGAGACGGATCAGGGGGTCATCGTTAGCGGAGCGAAAATGGTGGCGACGGGTTCTGCATTGACGAATTATAATTTTGTCGCGCACTATGGTGCAGCACCTATTCAAAAAGAAGAGTTTGCACTCGTGTTCGTCGCGGCCATGGACACGCCTGGCGTGAAGCTTGTGAGCAGAGCTTCATATGAAATGAATGCCGCTGTAATGGGTAGCCCATTTGACTATCCATTGAGCAGTCGATTTGATGAAAACGACTCTGTGCTCATTTTTGATAATGCGCTCATTCCATGGGAGAACATCATTATTTATAAAGATGTGGAGAAAGTGAACAATTTCTTCGCAGAAAGCGGATTCTTGAATCGATTTACTTTCCATGGCGTGACACGTCTCGCTGTCAAACTTGATTTTGTTTCAGGTTTATTGCTGAAAGCGGTGAAGATGAACGGGTCCGACCAATTCCGTGGTGTACAAGTGAATGTCGGGGAAGTGCTTGCTTGGAAGAATATGTTCTGGGCATTAAGTGACGCAATGGCGCTCAATCCGGATGAAGGAAGAAACGGTTCAAAGCTACCGAATTTGAATTATGGTTTGGCCTACCGGATGTTCATGTCCGAAGGGTGGCCATGCGTGAAGGAGATTATTGAGAATGTCGTTGCAGGCAGTTTGATCGCCCAACCGTCTAGTGCAAAGGATTTCCAAAATCCTGAACTGCGCCCGCTGTTGGATAAATTATATAGGGGCTCCTATGGGGTGAACGCCGAAGAGAAAATCAAACTCATTAAGCTGCTGTGGGATGTTATCGGAACGGAATATGGCGGCAGGCACGAATTATACGAGCGGAATTATTCAGGAAATCACGAAAATATCCGACTTGAAAACTTGGTCGTCGCGAATATGAGCGGGCAAGCGAATCAGTTCGAAAAGTTCGCTGAAGAATGCATGAACGACTATGACATTAACGGGTGGACGAACGACACGTGGATCAATCCCGATGATGTGAGTTATTTTAAAAAATGACGTGCCAATTATACACAATTGAACGAGCAGGCAAACACTTTCAAGTTGCGGATTATCCAGGTGAAAAGGGGACGATCCTTGCACTTCATGGCTTAACCGGTACGCACAAGAACTTTCATCATTATGCCGAGGCATTGCAAGGAGAGTATCGTTTCATTTCCATCGATTTGAGAGGAAGGGGAAATAGTTCGGGGATGGATGACGTCCCCTCTATCTTTTCGCATGCGCAGGATGTGAAGGCCTTGATTGAACACTTAGCTATTAAAAATCAAATTTTGCTAGGGCACTCGATGGGGGCCTTCATTTCTGCGATTGTTGCGAGCGAATTGGAGACTGTGAAAGGACTTATTCTCCTGGACGGGGCTGCTCGCATGTCTGAACGCCAACAGGCAATTGTAAAGCCTTCACTTGGTCGATTACAGAAAACGTACGAAACAAAACGAGCATATGTAGAAGAAGTAAAACAAATTTACGGCCGATTAGGTGTTGAGTGGACGGATGCTGTGCAAGCAATCGTTGAATATGACATACATGAAGTCGACAATTTGTGGGTGCATAAGTCTTTTGGACAATGTATTCAAGAGGACTTTGACAGTTTTTATTCATTCAACCCAAAGGAAGTGCTGTCGGCAGTGAACTGTAGTACGTTGCTCGTTCAGGCAACTGGAAACATCGGTCCATTCCCACCTTTTTTCGAAAGACAGGATTTTGTAGAGACGATACAAGCTACACCAAAACTCGTAACATACACGTCGGATTGCAATCATTACACGATGATGTTTACAAAACAGGCTGCGATTATCGAAACCATTCAAACGTTTTTGAAGGAGGTGCATGTAAATGAGTGATGGGTTGAATTACTTCAAGGAAGTATACGGTGTTGTACCTGAATGGGTAAGGAAAATGCATAATTACCGTCCTGAGGCACTTGACCACTACACGAATTTGCGAAGCACAATCATGCAGGACGGTGCATTATCGACAAAAGATAAAGACCTTTTGCTTGTGGGCATCAATGCAGCAAGATGCTACGAACGAAGTATGGTGTATCACACTAAAGGAGCAATCGCTGGTGGTGCAACTGTTCTTGAACTTGCAGAATTTTTGTTAGTTCCCTATGTGTATGGAGGGTCGAAATCGGTACAAACAGGCATTCAAGCGCTCCGCTATGCGCTCTCTTTACAAGGGACACCGAATGAACACTTGTCTGATTATGCATCAATGGATGAACTGCTCAGCTACTTGCTATCCATTAGCAAAGACGAAGATACATCTTATATAAGAGATGTGTTAGGTATGGTTGGCGACCGACGTAAGGAGCTTCTGTTAGAAAGTGGAATTGTCAGTTCGAAAATGAAAGCGATGCTGATGGTCGGGATTTATTGCGCGGAGCTACAAGGGTTTGAATCTGCAGAGTGGTTTGAACGCGCTAGAGCACTTGGCGCAACGGAAGATGAATTAGTAGAAGTTGGTTTGATCTGTTTATTGACCGCTGGAATTCCTGCTTGGTTTGAGACGAGTGATTGGTTGACCGTTGGAGGATGATGTGATGGCGATGCGCTTTGATTCTGTAGAATCGGTTTTGTCTGGTGTGGAGAGCGGCCAGACGATTATGGTTGGCGGGTTTGGCCTCATTGGTGCACCGTTGACATTAATTGATGGGCTGACGAGAAAAGATGTATCGGACTTAACAGTCATAAGTAACAACCTAGGAGAAGCAGGTGAAGGGTTAGGCGTTTTACTGCGCCAGCAGAAAATTCGCAAGGCGATAGGTTCCTATTTTACGAGCAATCGTGAAGTCGGAGAGGCGTATCAACGCGGGGAAATTCACTTGCAATTGTTGCCGCAAGGAACGTTAGCGGAAGCGATGCGTGCTGGAGGTGCTGGTATTGGCGGTTTTTATACGAAAACGGGTGTCGGTACACAGCTTGCTGATGGGAAAGAGGAACGAGAAATTGACGGTGAGCGCTATCTTTTTGAACCTGCAATTCGTGCAGATGTGGCGCTCATTCGTGCCCATAAAGCGGATACACTAGGAAATCTCATCTACTACAAGACAGCACGGAATTTCAACCCGATCATGGCGACGGCTGCTAATTTGGTCATCGCTGAAGTGGATGAAATTGTTGAGCCAGGCGAGTTGTCTGCTGAAGAGATTGTGACCCCTCATTTATTCGTGGATCGACTACTTGTTGCACAGAAATTATTGACGAAGGAAGGTGTCGTCGATCGAGAATGCTCAAGAATTGATTGCTAAGCGTGCTGCTGGTGAATTAACAGATAGCTCAGTTGTGAACTTAGGCATCGGCATACCGACATTCGTTGCAAAGTATATTGAAGACGATCGAATACACTTTCACACGGAAAACGGTTTGCTTGGTGTGTCGGAAGCGGCTGAAATCGATCCGAACCTCGTAAATGCAGGTAAACTGCCGGTTGGGGAGCGCATAGGTGCTGCGTTTTTCGATAGTGCAGCGTCGTTTGGAATGATTCGAGGAGGACACGTCGATTGTGCGATTCTTGGTGCTCTTCAAGTCGATGAAAAGGGGAGAATTGCGAATTGGGCAATCCCTGGTAAAAACATTATTGGTGTTGGGGGCGCAATGGATTTATTAGTCGGTGCCAAGAAAGTGATTGTAACGACAACCCATACGACGAAAGATGGTGCCAGTAAGCTAATGAAAGCATGTACATTTCCGATTACTTCCACCCGAAGCGTTGACATGATCATTACGGAGTTGGCGGTTTTTAAAGTGGTAGATCGTCAACTCGTTCTAACGGAACTCATGCCTGGTGCCACCCTTGATGATGTGAAGATGAAAACAGATGCCTCCTTCATTGAAGGGAGCTGTCTAGCTTGAATATTGAATCGCTCGAAGTGTACATCGTCGATCTTCCGACAATCCGCCCCCACCAGCTTGCGATGCATACAATCGTCATGCAAACGATTATTCTTGTATGTGTCAAAGGGGAAGGCGACCTCGAAGGCTGGGGAGAAGTGGCGACTATCGGTGGCGCGTCTTACTTTGAAGAGACACCAGAAGCAATCAAAGTCAATATAGAAAAGTATATAGCGCCGCATGTAATCGGTAAAAATCCAGCTCACTTTGATGCAATTGCGTATACCGTCAACCAACATGTCGTCGGCAATCGGTTCGCAAAAGCGGCGGTCGAGGCTGCGGTTGTCGATTTAGCGGCAAGATCGAGAGGTATTCCTGCTTACGAATTATTCGGTGGCCAAATTCATACTTCATTGCCAATCGCTTGGACACTTGCAAGTGGGGATACAAGACGGGACATCGAAGAAGCGCAAGAAAGTTTGAATGCAAAACGGCATAATATTTTCAAGCTGAAAATCGGTGTCGGTGACCCAAAACGGAATGTTGCGCACGTACTTGCCATCAAAGAGGCGGTTGGTGAAGCTGCGAGCATTCGAGTCGATGTCAATCAAGCTTGGGATGAAGTGACAGCTTTGTATTGCATTGAGGCACTGCAAGACGGTGGTGTGGACTTGATTGAACAACCATTGATTAGCTGGAATAAAGAAGGAATGGCCCGTCTGACATCAAAATTCAACGTACCAATCATGGCGGATGAATCGCTTAGTTCAATAGAACAAGCTTTTCAAGTGGCAAAAAAGCGTGCAGGGAATGTGTTTGCAATCAAACCTGCAAAAGCGGGCGGCCTTACAGCGGCGAAAAAAGTTGCTGCCATTGCAGAAGCGGCAGGCATCGGCTTATACGGGGGAACAATGATTGAGTCTTCTCTTGGAACAGCGATTGCTGCACAACTGTATTCGACGATACCTGAAATGAAATACGGGACAGAACTGTTCGGCCCTCTTTTGTTTACAGATACAATAACGGCAAATGCAATTGTATATGAAAATTTCCAAATCGTTGTGCCCTCAGGTCCAGGATTTGGAATGGAAATGGACAAGGAGAAAATCTTTCATTATGCGAGGGATTTGTGACAGGGAGGTGATTCATTGACAACTGTTGTCATATTGGAAGCGGTTCGAACAGCTATTGGAACACTTGGCGGGTCACTAGTTAATGTGCCTGTCGATCATCTCGGCGCGACGGTAATAAGGGAAGTAATTGATCGAGTTGGAATATCCGGAGATGCTGTAGATGAAGTCATTATGGGGCAGGCGAAGCAAAGCGCAGATGCTTCCAATGCTGCGCGGGTTGCGTTGCTACGAGCTGGGCTACCCGTCACAATTCCTGGCTATACGATCCAACGGCAATGCGGTTCGGGTAGCCAAGCCATTCATTCAGCCGCTCAACAAATTAGAAGTGGTGAAGGACGGGTCCTCGTTGCGGGAGGGATGGAGTCAATGTCCACTGCCCCGTACTACTTGCGGAATGCTCGGTATGGATACCGCGCTGGGAATGGACTGTTACTCGATCCGAACACCGAAAGTCAACCCGGGTCTCAACCAATTGAGGAATACGGCAATTTGACGATGGGCATGACGGCAGAATATTTGGCGGAAATCTATGGAATTTCGCGCTCAGAACAGGATGAGTTTGCATTAAGAAGCCAGGAGAATGCTAGGAAAGCGATCCAGGTAGGCATATTTCAACCGCAAATTGTGCCAGTTGAAGTGAAGTTGAAAAAAGGACATATCCGTTTTGAAACAGACGAATATCCGCGAGAGACGAGCTTGGAGAAGTTAGGTCGCCTCAAGCCTGTTTTTAAGGAAGGTGGCACGGTTACTGCAGGGAATTCCAGCGGGCGCAATGACGGTGCAGCAGCGTTATTACTTGCATCAGAAGAAGAGGCAGCTCGTTTAGGCATGCGGCCAAAAGCGAGAATCATCGCGCAAGCTAGTTCTGGAGTGTCACCAGATCGAATGGGCATCGGACCTGTTCATTCTACGATAAAAGCCCTTGCTTTAGCGGGATTGACAATTCAAGACCTTGATCTTGTGGAATTAAATGAAGCATTCTCCGCTCAAGCATTGGCAGTAATAAAGGAGTTACGTCTAGATCTCGATAAAGTGAACCCAAACGGAGGGGCGATTGCACTCGGGCATCCGATTGGCGCAACGGGTGCGATATTACTGACAAAGTTGGTGCATGAATTAGAACGGACGGGAAAGCGGTATGGTCTCGTCACGTTATGCATCGCAGGTGGAATGGGCATTTCAACGATAATCGAAAATCCAAATTGGAAAGGATGAAGGTATGAATCAAAAAGTAGTAGATGTGTACAATGGAATGGTCGTGAAGTTTAAGGAGTTAATTCGTGAGCATGAGCTCGATCATAACGATTACCACGCACTTGTCAACTGGTTGGACGAATTAGGGAAAGCTGGAGAAATCCCATTATTCATGGACGTGTTCTTTGAGACACATGCTCTTCAAGAAATGTACAAAAACGTAGAAGGAACTGAGCCGACAATTCTAGGGCCGTTCTACTTGGAGAATGCAAAAGAAATCCCAAATAAAGGCGCGATGCCAATGCGAGAAGACGAAAAGGGCGATGTGTTCTTCTTCTCCGGAACCGTTACGGATGTAGAAGGGAATCCGCTCGCCAATACGAAAGTCGACATTTGGCAAGCCGATGCAAACGGCGAATACTCAGGCTTTGCAGAAGGCATTCCTGCCGACAACTTACGTGCCGTTTTATTTACCGACGAAAACGGCAAATTCGAAGTACAAACAATTGTCCCTGGTGACTATTCCATTCCAACAGGTGGACCAACAGGAAAATTCCTTAACTGGATCGACTCCCATCCATTTAGACCAGCGCATCTACACTTGCTTTTCAAACCACAAAACGGCGACAACCTCATCTCCCAAGTCTTCTTCGAAGGCAATCAATACTTGGACAATGACGTCGCAAATGGCGTACGCGGAACACTCATAACAAAATTGGAAAAACACGACGGTGCAGAAAAAGGGTTGGCCATGGATTACTACACCGCCCATCTAGATTTCAAGTTACGACTTCAAGATCAGCCTGTATATAGTTGATGGTTTTGTAGCGATGCATACGGGGGGACCTGTGTGTGTCGCTTTTTTTGAGAGGGATGCGGGAGCGAGTGTTTGTGTGCGAGCGGTCGGTCGTTTCACAGGTAGGGTTAACTTGGTGAGACGGTGGTAAAGTGGTTAGAATCGGTGGTAAAGTAGGTCGAACCGGTGGTAAACTGCCTGGAATCGGTGGTAACGTGCTCCGAACCGGTGGTAAACCGTCTAGAATCGGTGGTAACGCAATTCCCCCATAATAAGCTGGTTGTAACCCGCTCAATCTGCTCAATTTACAGGTGTGTATTTGTAAGAAACTGGGCGAGTGGTGATAAAAGTAGTTTAAGCGGTGATAAAGTGCTTGCGAGCGGTGATAAACTCATCTTAAGCGGTGATAAAGTGTTCACAAGCGGTGATAACTAGCCAATGAGCGGTGATAAATCACATTTACGACCAACTAGCAGCATGCTTCAGCGTGATAACTCGATCGAATAGTTTAAAGAGGCCGCCCTCTCCATAGTAGGATCCATTGTCCGCTGCAAATTCATTTCATTGGCCGGGTGAACTTGGCGAGACGGTGATAAAGTCTCTCGAATCGGTGATAAACCCCTTCGAATCGGTGATAAACTCCTCCGAATCGGTGATAACACATTTCCACCATAATCATTTGGTTGTAACCCGCGGAATCTGCTCAATTTTAAAGTGTGTAGTTGTAAGAAACTGGGCAAGCGGTGATAAAGTGTACACAAGCGGTGATAACTAGCCAATGAGCGGTGATAAACTCCCCCCAAGTGACGATAACCATCGAAAATCACTACTAACAACAAGTCCAACTACGCCCAAGCAACGAGTTTCCACCATTCATTCACAAAAAAAGAGAGATAGCGGCCGCGTGCGCTATCTTTACCGTTAATCTTGACGTTTATTGGCATATGCTTCGGTCAGAGCAATGATTTGTTGTAAAATGGAGTCGGTGTGCAGTTCTTCGGGTTCGAGGGCGAGTCGCTCAACGTAGGTTTCTAACACTTGAATGAGTTCTCGTTGAGTTTGCTGTAACGTTTTTTGTTCATCTAATTCTACGTTCAACGCTTGGACTTGCTGCTTTTTATCCGCAAGCAATGCAAGTAGGGCTTCTTTCTGCTTTCCTTCACCTTGCAAAATTGTCAGTGTATCGATGATTTGTTTCAACTTTTCATGGGCTTGAGATGAAATTGCATCCAGTCGTTCTCTGCTAAGTTTTCCATCAACTCTATAACCTTCCAATTGTTCAATGACAACCTGCTGCTTCTCTAGTAGTTGGGCAGCAACCATCTCCAGTTTTTTCCCGCCGTTTTGTTGATAAATCTCCATACGTTCAACGATTGACTCGAGTTTTTGAAGCAGCGCCGTTGAAGTTTTATTAAGCCTATCCATATCGCCTTTCTCCAACGTTTCCATTTTCCCAACAATCCCTTGCAACTGCTCAAGGACTTTCCCCGTAGCTTCCTCGACACAATCACCACTGACAGCTAAAATTCTCTCTCCAATTATCTGCATCTCTTCATGTACATTTGTACATACATCCTTGCCCTTTTCTAACGTTTCCATTTTCCCAACAATCCCTTGCAACTGTTCAATCACTTTCCCCGTAGCAACCTCAACACGATCACCACTGCTAGCTGCAATTCTATCTATTGTTACTTGTAACGCTTCCATCAGCTGAATAGAAACATTCTTTTCCACCCCCATCTTCTCTATCACTACTTGTAACTGTTGAACCACTTCAGACAGGTCATCATTTTCAACTCTTTCAGCGACCTGTTGAAGCACATTGACGACTTCCGCCAATCCGTAATTTCGTTCTACGGCTGCCAACATTCCTTCTTGAAACGCCTTCTCCATGGCGGACAATTGACCAAGCAATTTCTCGTTTTGCGTTTGTAAAGAGGCAATCCTTTTTTCATAGAGGGACATGCGTTTTGAAAGTTTTTTTGACGAATGTAGCAGTTGTCGATGCTCCTCTTTCAGTCGGTTGTTTTCAGTTTGGAGGGTGTGAATGAATGCAGACGTTGCCTTGGCATCTTTCGTCTGGTACTTATTCAATTCTGCACGTAAGTAAATGATTGTCTGTTTTAATTGGACGGGATCTTCATTGACGAGATCCTTCATGGCGCACCTTCCTTATAAATTTGTTTTCATCTCATTGAGCAACTCTTCAAAAGCCTTTTTGTTCTTCACAATCATGTTGTCGAGTTCGTCAATCAGTTCCTTATCAAGAGTCGAAGAGGGATTCCGATTCGTCAACCGCGTCAGTTGCAGCTCTTTATTCATCAGAAGATAGAGGAGTAGGAGGTTAATCGTTTTAGCGTCTAAATACATATAGCTGGTAGACGCTTTCTCTTCCGACTTATTGTGCAACACATCTTTTGTTAAGTTAGTAATCATGTCGTGAAATGCTTGTTGTAAAGAATGGGCGTCCACGTCATTGCTCCTTTCCAGTTGTCATCGAACCATTAATGTTGATCGAATTAAGGGCATCTACCCCGTCTGGTTGTTGGTCACTAAATAACGTGGCGGTTACGCTGCCGGCATAAAATGCAGAAGGGGACCATGTCAGTTGGAAATTTGTGAAGGACAGTGTTTCCCCAGGCTGAATCGACGTTTTGCCGATAGGTTTTAAATGAAACGCAGATTCTTCGGATCGGTCATTTATCCGTTCCCATCCATTCGTTAATTGGGAAGAAAGGGCTGTTGCGTTGCTTACAAATTTTCCGTTAAGTGTGAACGGCGCTTTATCAGACAAGTGAAGGTGGAGGGTAGGGTTTGTCAGAGGTTGATTGCCAATATTGTGTATGTGAAGAGATCCGAGACAAAAACTTTCCAGCTCCGTATCGTGGGAAAGCTGCAAAGCATATGTAAAATAGCTGATACACTGTGGTCGATTCGTTTGGTTGTATAGAAGTTCTTTTAGGGTCGCTACATACGATTCTGTATCGTCTTGAAGGGTTTTTAACTTTTTTCGTACGTCATCGGATTGCATTTCTCAGCCTCCTATTCATCAATACAAGAAATAAAGAGAGGGCAAAATCCCTCTCTTTATCCTATGTGCCTACTTGTACACTTATGACGGTCATTATTCAGGGAAGATTGAGTGGCATTGTGGCGGCCTAGATGGTAGTGGGCATGAGCCAATTGCCAACTCAGCACGCGGGTGGCAGAAGTCTGCTAAAAACTCCACAGTTACTGGGAATGTAGACTGAATGCTTTGGCACGTTCTGATTGTTACGACAAGGTTGGAGAAATAGAACAGGTTTCTTGTTTCTGGAGCGCCTGCACCACCTCTTGTGACGGTACCTGTTGAGCTAACGAAGCAATCCAAGTCTGTATACGTAACTGTCACTTCTGTGTCTTCTGGAGCACAAAGGATTACTTGCTCAGACCGTGCTACGTCGATTGGTGTGCTGCGGTATACTTCACCGTTCGGCAATGTCATGACAACGACAAGTCTGAATCTCTTACGGATAGTCAGCTGTTGCAAGCAAACACGTTTTCCATCAATGATGAATTCACGATTTACACGATCTAAAATGACAACCGGATTTTCAGCTTGTGGTACTGGACGTACTTCACACGTGTAAGTGGCATTTTGGAAATCAGCACCTGCTGGAACAGATGGGAATGTCAATGGGCTTTGAGGTGTGAAATCAAAAGTATTTTCTTTTAATACCCAGTCATACACCTTGTCGACATTAATACAAATCAATTCCTGGTCAGGACGAACTTTCTCTTTCATTTATATTGTCACCTCCGTATTTTAAATAGCCTTGCATTCGTATCATATGTACCTTGACGACAGTTGCTTAGGCAAAAGAAAAGGTCGAGTTGGAATTCTTTCATGTTGGATTAAATATGACAGGAATCACAGGATAATCCGCACAGTAATAAGATAGGAATGACAAGAAGGAATTGAAAGAGGGGAACTCATGGATAAACAAGATCGTCGAGACGAAGAAATTGAACAATTGAATAAAAAGATTGAGCGGTATCGCCAGGCACTTGCTTCATTAAAGAAGGATAGTTCGACAACCGACATTCATCTAAAGAGAAGGATGGGGAAAGTCGAAAAAAGCGTGGAAGCCCAGAACGGTCAATTGGAGGAAATGGCGAAAATGCTGGAAGAAGGACTTCGTTTCCTATCGAAACAAGTGACTACTATAGAAGAGACCGTTAAAGAGTTGACTACGCAAGTAGCGGACCTTGAAGAGAGCAGTTCTTCTGGGGATATAAACGTTGATCACATAGCGGCATCGAAATCATCTGTCCCATCATTCCGCCAACTTCATCATATGGCCAATCAACTGCCAATGGAAATGGCTCAAAAGCAACTTCACAATCGCTACAACTATCCACCTCCTACACATGTAACGGCTGCATCCATTAAAGCGACACATACACAAGATGGAGAGGAACATGAAGACAAACGACAAATAGATAGATGGCGAAATCATGAAGGAGCTACACAGGAAGTCGTACGAAAAACTGCAACACCTGTACAAGATGCACCTTCATCCACACCCTCCGCAAAAGTTATTCCAGAAGTAACCATTGAGCAGGAAGAGAGAAACACAAACTCGCCATTATGGAACGTGTTTAAAAGAAAGTGATGAGAAATGGGTGATGCATGGTAGACGAAAAACCGATAATGACTTGCCCGTCCGTTCATCATTTTCTTGAATACGATAAGAACGAAGGGGGTGTTAACATGGCTTGCTGTGGTAAAAAAGATCACGTGGATAGCGGATGTGGTCGCAACCGAGGTTGTGGACGTGTACAGGCGGATAGGGAAACTTTTTCAACCCCAAACAGAGGGACAGTCATTGGTCCGTTCCGTGCTGTGGAAATCCGGGATATCCGCGTACAACCATAAGTGGAAAGCATCCTATTTCTCATTCCATCTTCGTTAAATACTCACCCTGACAAGAGGATAGAAAAGAAACCACTTAACGGATACTACCTTAGAACCAACTGTTAACAGCCCCTTTGCTATTAATGAACAGAGGTGCTTTCTTGATTTACGCTGTACAAGAAACACATTAAATAATATGAAAAACCACATGAAAACAAGTTGTACGATGCTTGGTATTATGTGGTTTTGTCTATTGGGATGGATTGGAGGCTTTAGCTGATTTAATGCATCCTATAAATTGGTTAACTGGTGATAAATGGAGACAAATGTATAAAGCGCACCACCAAGAGACACATCGATAGTGCTCTGTATGTAGGGAAAATGGGGTTTGCTCATAAGAATGCTTCCCAAGATTTTCATTGAGAGCTATATTTCTAATGCCATGCTCGATTTACATCAACTATTTTTAAATCCCATGAACTACTGCTTCTCCTGAAACTTTTCGGATGCTACGGATATCTCGATCAACTAACAAAAAGACTGAAAGTAGCAATATCCAAATGCCAGCCCCAATAAATAATTGATTGACGGGAACGCCCCATTCAGCGATAATGCCTCCCGTGATGGCGAATCCGGGCATGAGGAAGGTGGCGATTGCGCCGTTCAACGAATAAACCCGTCCCCTAAACTTATCCTCTACTAACACGATGAGCAGCGCGTTGTATAAAATGCCGTACACCGTCATGAGTGTATTCATCACCACATACAAGGCAATGCCTACATACAATGCGCTTGTGATTCCCAAAGACATGAATGCAATTGCGGCAACTGACAAAGACGTGTTTTTCATTAAAAAGCAAACTTTTGCCTTTATAGTAACATGCTGAAACTAAAACATCCTTCTATAAATAATATTTACATCTTCCTGCTTTTAACAATCAACGTAGTCGGCAGCATCATTGCCTTCTCGCAAGAATACCATCGATTCGCATGTCTTTCTCGATCTTGCTCCGTCAAGGATACTTCTTCAATTACTCTCTCTATACAGAATCCATGGCTTATTAATGTATTCAAATATGTACTTACTTTGTACTGTTGCATGATTGCAGGCGCATGCCACGCTTCATGATCATAAGGGCCTTCCTCGTGATAGGATTTATTGAAATGAAGGGCTCCATTTTCAAAACTCGCACGGCTGTGTAATGGATGTTCCCAACTGAAGATGAAGAGTCCGCCTTTTTTCAAATACTTTGCTACGTTCGCAAGTGTTTTGTCTAAATCAGTTGTCCATCCTAGTGCATATATGGAATAGACGATATCAAAATACTCTTCAGGTAAACCAGGATTTTGCTCCATCGGCGATTCGAATAAATGAACAGGTGCGTTACTGTCTGCTAGCAGACCCTTTGCCGTTTCAATTTGTGTCTTTGACAGGTCTACCCCCCATAGCTCTGCTGCACCTCTTTTGTCCATATACTGTAAGGAATGGCCGCTTCCGCAACCAATATCCAACACCTTCGCATCTGCCACATCCCCAAGCAAGTTCAATTCATCTTCCCGCGGAGCAAGTGGTCCATACTCCGGAAGTGGATTTCGACCGAAAAATCGCGGGGCAACCTCATCCCAACTTTTTTTGTTTTTTGCTAATGCATCAATGCTCATATTAAATTCCTCCCATTCTCTTATGGGAATATATATTCGATGTTTCTACTAGAATCTCCTTTTATTTTGTTCGAAAAAGAGGATTATATCTTTTTTAAAGAGAAGTAGTAAGGAGATAAGGGGGAAGTATGTTGAAGGGAAACTATCAAATTCAAAGAGCAACAGAGGACGATATTGTACCCGTTACTCAGTTATTAAAAGAAGTCGCAGCTTGGCTGAAATTTAAAGAAGTTAACCAGTGGGGGTTTTTATTAGCGGGTGGAGAAGATGAAGAAATTCGACAAGCTATTCTAGATGGAGCCACTTACGCGGTCCGGTTGGATGGTGAACTGATTGCTACGTTTACGCTCTATGAAACACAAAGTGGATGGGATCAGCATATTTGGGGGAGCGAAGATCATGAGGATGTCCTATATCTACACCGGTTAGCGGTACGGCCGGCTTATATGGGGAAAGGGATTGGTCAAGAACTATTAGAATGGATTGAAGTAAACCTCGATAAAACAATCCGTCTTGATTGCGTTTCAAATCATCCGAAGTTAAGGACGTTTTATACAGAAAATGGATTTGAGGAAGTGGGCATTAATGACGGACATTGCAAAATGCAAAAGTGATATGTGGAATGAAAGGTCTTTCGCAGTTAACCAAAATGTAAGAGCGTTTATAGACATGGGGATCATTCCAAATAAAAACTATAACAACAATGAGTTACGTAGCGGAACAACGGATGGACAGGTATATGTCATTTCGGAAAATAATACTCCACTTTATACGCTTAAATATGATCATCCGAATGGAATCGAAATGGTTGAACGTTTTTTCACCACGTATGCCCATATCGACCTATTCCCCAAAGTGCATTATGTCGATCCAGAAAAGCACTTTTTTCTCTATGACTACATAGAAGGACATACACACGTCAACCGTGGATTGAAGTCTGTATGGATGAAGCGATTGGTTCAAGGTTTATTTAATCATTACGAAAAAGTAGATGCATCATCAGCTTGGGGTAGATTAGGGGGAGAACCTCGTCACCAATGGCTTGATTTCAACAGGAAAAGCTTAGAATATGCGCATGAGAACATTGGGGATTTATTGCCGAATGAGGATTATGTGAGCATGAAAGGTATTGTTGAGAGACTAGCTGTGGATGAATCCCAGGAGGAGAAGTATTATCTTCACGGCGATACAGGCGTTCATAATTTTGTCTTTCAAGACAATAATCTTGTGGGTGTCATTGATCCGTCGCCGATGGTTGGTCCTGTCCTGTATGACTTCACCTATGCATTTTGCTCGTCTCCGGATGATTTATCAATGGAAACCTTGCTATCCTCGTTTTCACTACTAGAGAATGTACAGATATCAACATCTCGACTTATTGAGGAAGTCGTTTTTCAGTTATACACACGGATTGGGATTTGTAAAAAGGTGCATCCACATGATTTGGAGGAGTACTTGAACGCATGGGATTATTGGAAACGTAAAATCTAGGATGGAAGAGATAATAGTTTACAGTAGTTGTGATTCTGCGGATGGGTGCTAGTATGAGAAAAATTTGGAGGTATTATATTGACAGCAGAAAAAATAGTAAAGGTTTGTGAAAAAGGACATACGTTTTACAAAAGTAGTGAATGCACAAGTTGCCCTACTTGTAATAAGGAAAATAAACCTGCAAGTGGCTTCCTTTCGAAACTCAGTTCGCCCGCAAGAAATGCACTGATTCACGAAGGAATTGACACTTTGCAAGAACTTTCGAAGTACACGGAAAAGGAAATCCTGAAACTTCATGGGATTGGACCAGCTTCCTTGCCTACTATGAGAAGTTCATTAGAGGAAGAAGGGTTATCCTTTAAATAATAACTTATCGTGCTACTATGAACTGTTGCTATCCAATTGGGCACAAGTTCTCCTCACTTTAACGGCTAAATTGAAACTCTAGAATATAGGAACATGAATTATGTTATAATATGAATCGATTTCATAATTCCTCTTTTTAAAAATACAAACAAGGGCAGAATTTATAGATTGTATTTCAAAAAACAAGAATCATGCGGCTTGAATGTGGTTCAATCGTGCCCCAATCCTATCGGCGGCTAGTTTTGAAGCGTTGTAAACAAGCACAAGTAAATCGAAGTGAACTTTCGCGCGTTTCCCTGTCCGATAACGGACGTTGTTCAATTGAAAGAACTCTTTCAGATAA
>NZ_JAUBDI010000014.1:0-84803 GCF_033253735.1 Sporosarcina saromensis
GGCCATGAGGTCAGCTTTATTAACAAGCTGGCCTAGCCTGCCAAGGCTAACATGTCCGCCACTCCATGTAAAATCAGCTAAATTGTTGGCTATTGTGTGTTACACATACTTCTTGACGGTACCCATGAGTCTCCTAATTCACGGATTGCGCGTCGATAAACGTAACTTATCGACGCGGTAAACTCCTTTTTCACGGATTGTGCGTCATTAAACGTAACTTATCGACGCGGTAAACTCCTTTTTCACGGATTGCGCGTCATTAAACGTAACTTATCGACGCGGTAAACTCCTTTTTCAGGGATCGCGCGTCGATAAACGTAACTTATCGACGCGGGAGACTCCTTTTTCACGGATTGCGCGTCGATAAACGTAACTTATCGACGCGGGAGACTCCTTTTTCAGGGATCGCGCGTCATTAAACGTAAGTTATGCCGCGTTTGAGCGAAGTTTGCGGCGTTTGATTACTATCAAGATCTTCCATACCGATATTACCATCTTTCATTTTTCACGTGGGCGGTTCTTTCTGTTTAAACGATTTAAATCGCGCCGAATGGGTTTTGACAATTTAACGGGAGTGTTGCGGGGAACTTGTTATGCGGCGATTAAGCTTGATATGCGGTGTTTTAAGAAAGTATGCTGAGTTAGAATGAATTTTGCCGCGTTTGGAGGAGTTATGCCGTGTTTTAAGGGAGTATGCGGCGTTAGGAGGAATTTTGCCGCGTTTCGTGTAGGTATGCGGCGTTTGAAGGAGTTTTGCCGCGTTTAAGCTTGATGTGCTGGATTTGATAAATGAAGCTTTTGCATTTGAAAGTACGCTGTCACCTGTTGAGATACATATGTTTTGTAAGCGATTCGTTCAAAGGGTAAAATGGCTATATGGATTGTTATAGAAAGCAGGTTTTGTGATGAAAAAGGCCATTATTCTTTTGATGTCTGTACAATTTTTTGTTTACCTTGGATTTGGTATTATCATTCCAGTTCTTCCTGAAGTCATTGTGCAACAGAATTTATCCGAAGTGCATGTCGGAGGTTTGTTGACGATATATGCTTTAGCTTCGTTTTTTACTGCTCCGCTATGGGGTTCTTTGTCAGACAGGACGGGTCGGAAGAAGTTAATTATGATTGGGCTGACTGGATTTAGTTTAAGCTTTTTCCTGTTTGCTCTTTTCATTGAAAATCTGCCATTGCTTTATGTTTCACGTATTGTTGGAGGGATTTTCTCAGGTGCACTCTATACAGCAGTAACTGGGTTCGTCGGTGATATGACGACGGAAGAAAATCGAAATAAGTATATGGGCTTTCTTGGTATGTCTATCGGTCTTGGCTTCATATTCGGACCGGCTCTTGGCGGTATTTTAGGAGACATCAGTTTACAAACACCGTTCATCGCATCAGGAATTTTAACCTTGCTCATTCTTATTTACGCGGGCATTATTTTGAAAGAACCGGAGCGACAAGGTGAAGCGACGAAACGTGCTTTATTACCAAAAGGGAGTGCAATGTTTTGGAAGTATCGGATCCGGAACTTATTTCTCCTATCGTTCATGGTGACATTCATTCTATCAGGCATTGAATCGACGTTCCAACTGTTCCAGATTTCAAAAATTGAAATTACACCGATTCAAATCGGGTATTTATTCATGGCAAGCGGATTAGTGGATGCGGCCATACAAGGCGGGGTTGTACGCCGCGTAAAAGACGGCTCGGAAACGAAGTGGATTATCGGTGCGCAAATTATTTCTGCCATCGGATTAGTATTGATTCCGTTTACGACAAATCTTTTTTGGGCCGGCTTTGCACTTAGCGTGTTTACAGCTGGGAATGCGTTAACTCGGACGATCCTTGTTTCACTCACTTCTAAGGAATCCGGAGGCAAGTACGGAACGGCTGCCGGTATGACGTATTCCATGGATAATATGGGACGAATTCTTGCACCTTTACTGTTCACGTTCCTCATTACAAAAATGGACGGTGCCATTTATTACGTCTCTGCCACACTTGCAATCTTGTCAATTGTACTTGTAATACTGTTTGCAAAATCGCATAAGACGTTACGAAGTGCGTGAAAAAAGCGAAGTTCTCACCTTCTTTAAGAGGTTGAACTTCGCTTTTTTAATGTTCATTTCACTTTCTCTGTAGATAAAAGCTCCAGCGCCTTCTTCATGTCGACATCCTCTTCCAAATGTTCAGGCGTCCACGGTATATAAACATGCGGCGTGATACCGACACCCGTCATTCCCTCACCTTTATCAATCCGCGATAACCTTGACGTCGGATACATGAGCTCAAATCCTTCTCCCCATTTAGCACTAACCAAATTGGAGTAATCGTTTACTCCGAGCGTTGGTCTGCCGATGACGGTTACTTTAGACGACATTTTTACGAGCTCGACAAATGAATCACCTGCACTCCCGCACATGACATCTGTTAAGACGATAACCTCTGATGGCTGTTTTGTACCTTTTACGTAAGCGTCTTTCGCTAATTCACTGAAGTCAAATTCGACAAAGCCCTTTCCTCTGTTACGGTCCCATTCTCTTTTAAAGATTTGCAATACGAAACGCGCCTGTTCGTCTTCCGTTTGGTTGATTGCTTCCTCAAGATCTGGTAAAACTCGTTGCGCACTTGCTTCTGTACAATACATAAGCATTTTATCTTCCGTATCAGCCAAGTTTAAACCTTCTTCTGGCAATAAATACGGTAGTAGCGAGTAATAACTGGAGTCACTACCGCCGTTATTGACGCGTACGTCCACGATCCACTTGTCGGTAGTACGCAGTAATGCTTCATGATCACCGACCAATTTGGCGATTGCATCTGGGTTCATGAAATCGGTCATCGTTAATAGAAGTGTGTCTTCTGCCACTTTTTCGATGGCGTATGTTGGGTCAGATTGTTTTTTATCAAACAGATCGAATGTAAAATTGAGAAGTTCGTCGCCAACATCAAGTTGCCCTTCTTCATATTGCATAAGAATCGGCATCCACTTCTCACGTTCAGTATGATTCTCATTTAATAAACGATGGTGTTTTTCCTTTAACTCCGGGATTGTATAGCCGCCAATTGTTGCAAAACTCATTCCAATTTGTAAACGTGTTTCCGCAACTACTTCCGTTACATACAACCGGTCTTTATAGCGTCTGACATTGAAACCCCGATTTTTCGGCACATCATGTGCGGCGTTATCCAGTAAGAAATACAAATGACGATCTTTAAAATCAAGTAAATACTCATCGACAATTTCCTTGAACGCTAGTTTAGATAGCTCCCCACCTGCTCGGATTTTATCCAGAAAGTAATCAGGTCGATCCCAACCTTTCTTATCTTTACAACCTGCATAGTCATTTTGCATAATGTGTACAATTTCATTAAAAATCTTTTCCACACCTACACCCCTTTTTACGATTTACTACACTGTTTCTACGTTTACTGTTTTTGTACGATTTAATTCTGGATGTGCTTCTCGTACGACAGATGGACGGGCCATTATGAGGACCACGACAATTAATACCGAACTCGATGCAAGGAGAATCCATTGTGCAGGTACGACGTCGTATAGGAAGCCGAACAGTACCATTCCGAGTGGCATGAGTGCCATCGCCATTGTTTCTAACAAAGAAAAGACGCGACCTTTGTAATCGTCATCAATCATTTTTTGCATCATAACAAACAACGGTGTGTTAACAAGAATGGATAGCAAGCCAAAACTAAGCATAAGACCTAAGTAAAAAGCGAACATACCGTTATAAGGAATATGGATAAGTAGCGGTACTGCCACTGCTCCCATGACAATTCCCATTGCAATTATCCCCCATTTACCAATCCATAAAGGATATTTAATCTCTTTTCTAATAGATAAGTTGATGGACATTAGCAACGTTCCAACTGCCGTTGCGCCTTCCGTATAACCAAAGTGTGTCGATATCATTTTTAGTTTTTCAATGAGTATGAAGGCATAGCCAACTTGAAATGCACCAAACAGAAAATTAATGACGAGCGAAATCCAAATAAGTCTCATCAATATTGGTTGCTTCCTCAAATAAGAAACGCCCGCTTTCATACTTTGAAGCATTGATTCTTTTGGCTCTCCATCTACAATTTCTTTCCTGTTCGCAAAAAGATTGAAGTTCATTGTCGACTCTAAAATGACTGCTGTTAGAGAAGCAACCATATACATTGTTAAAAACATAGGCATTGACACTACACCATATAAGTATCCGCCTAATGCAGGGGCTCCAATGGCAGCGAATGAAATAGACATTTGGTTCATGGACATAGCACGTTGGATACGCGCTTCATCGACGAGCCCCGTTATCGACGAAGTGAATGTGACACCGGAAAACGTCGAGGTCATCGCTAATACAACAGTTGTCGCATAGATGGCGATGAGTGACAACCCGTACGTCAGACTCACTGCCAGCAATCCCCCAATTGCTAACGTCGTCGCAATTTGAGCGCCGATGATGATTGTCTTTCTCGAATATTTATCTGCTACATATCCCGCAAATGGCGCTAATAGTGTCCGAGGTAAAATGCTACATATCAAATTTGTCGCGAAACTCGTTGCTGATCCCGTTACTTGTAAAATGTAAAAACTGATGGCAAATGCGTAGACTTGCGCTCCAAAAGAAGAAATCATCTTACTAATTGTGAATGTCCATAGATGATAGGTTGCTCTCTTTAACTTTATCGCTTCACTCAAAATAGTCATTCCTTTCAGTAAGTTTAATAAGATTAAACAAATAATAACACGCACACTCTTTCTTTTCAACTAAAAGTTTAATATAATTAAACATATACAGAAGTAGATACGTTTGATTCAACACAAATGATGTTAAAATGAGTCTCAATACATACTTTTGAGGAGGTGTTCCAATTGTCTACGTTAGGAGAGCGTATCCGAACAATACGCAAACAACAGAAAATAACATTAGAAGCGCTAGCTGGCGATCAGTTGACGAAAGGAATGCTCAGTTTAATTGAAAACAATAAAGCGAATCCTTCGATGGATAGCCTGACGTATATCGCTGAGCGGCTTGGAGTTGAAGTGGCTGAGCTGATGGAGGAAGTGAGTCTAAAGGAATTAAGGGAAGTTTTAAAAGTAGCAGAAAAACTATTTAGTGTGGAATTCGATGAGTTAACCGATGAGCATGAGCAGATTATTGTGCTAATCGAACCTTATATCGAGAAATTGTCACACGGCTATGAAGCTGCTCGACTGTTAGACATTTATAGCCGTTCCTTATACTACGAAAAGAAAGACGGTTGGCAGGAACTTTTAGACAAAGCTGGCGCAATTTATGATCAAATGAATATTACTCCTCGACTTGCAGCAGTCGGTATTTTCCGCGCTATGGTGAAATTCACTGCGCATGATTACGACAGGGCTCTTAAACTTTTATTGAGGGAGCGTTCCGATATTGAAAGTCGCAATGCATTTATTGATCCTCTAACACGGCTCGATTTTTATTATTTAGAGGCGGTTCTTCAATATGCAGTTGGAAATGCAGTTGAGGCCATTCAAGTCATGAACGAAGGAATCGAATTTTCGAAGGAAAAACAGATTTTCTATCGTACTGATCATTTGTACCGAATTGCTACTTTCCATGCCATGATGAATAATGATGCACAATCAATGGAGTATTATGAGCGAAAACTTTTACTTTACGGGGACTTCGCGGATGATCAGGATGCAATCTTTTTCACTAAATTTGCAAGTGTTCATTATTTAACCTCCTATAAGAAAGATTTTGAAGAGGCTTTAGCGATCATCAATGCTCATTTTGATAAGCAAGTTGTTCCCAATGCGTTTCTCCCTTATGCTCATTTGGAAAAAGGAAAGGCATTATACGGCATAAAGAAATACGAGGAAGCACTGAGCTGTTTTAAAGAAGTGAAAATTGCTGACTATGTACATCATCCATTCGATTTATCCATCTTCTATGAAAAAGATGCATATGCTGCACTTTGTTACCTATCGTTGGGAGACAAAAAGAAAGCAATAACAGCGATACGAAAAGCGGTGGCTAATGTCGATCCAATGCCTTATACACCTTACAAAAATTTTATTATGGAGACGTTTGTATTTATAAAAGAACGTTTAGATTAGAAAAGAGTTCGGCTTCGCTCGAACTCTTTTTATTTGATTAGATTATTAATTAAACTCTCTATAGAGAATAGTGTATTTGCATACGAGATACTCAGCAAAATAGCTAGAACCACATATATCGATGCTGTCAGTAGAATAACTTTCTTTAACTTTAATCTTCTAAAAGTGAGCGTTCCTATTAAACATGTTGCTGTAAATAGTAAACCTACATACCAGAGCGTTTTAAGGTAGATTATTTCGCTTTCTAAAAGAGCGATTTTCAGTTCATTGTTCGTAGACAATGCCACACGTTGTATGTCAGCACCTTTTCCAATTAACACTTCGCCACTCTGTTTATCAAACGAGTAGCCGCCTGGGTAAATCGATAAAAAGTGAGTGAGTAAGAAAAACAAAAGTAAGGCTAACAGTGTGACGATTAGGATCCACCACTCCTTTTTGTTACCCCTTTGAACTTTCACTACCGTTTCAATGATTATCATCCTCCCAGAAGAAAATATACATTTTCCACCATTATATTATACCTGCTCGTTTTTATCTAATATTTAAGAAAAATAAAAAATAAAAAAAACGACCGGCCGTAGTTGAACCGATCGTACGTATTGTAAACAATGAATTGTTGCTTTTGCGGCATCTGCCGTTAGGATGCTTCAATAGATTGGTGTTCAATGGAATCGTTATAAATGTCTCGGTTCAACTCTCCAGTTGCACGTGCAGTCGTCACGCCCGCCGTCATGGAGCCGCTGACATTCAAAGCAGTACGTCCCATATCAATCAACGGTTCTACCGATATTAACAGCCCCGCCAATGCAACCGGTAGATTCAGCGCAGACAAAACGAGAATTGCTGCAAACGTTGCTCCTCCACCAACACCCGCAACTCCAAATGAGCTGATGGCAACAATGGCAATGAGGGTAATTAAAAATGTAGGTTCTAATGGATTTTGCCCGACAGTTGGTGCAATCATGACAGCTAACATCGCTGGATAAACACCTGCACAACCATTTTGTCCGATTGATAAACCGAAAGAGCCTGCGAAGTTCGCAATGCCATCTGGCACACCGAGCCGATCTGTTTGTGTTTTAATGTTCAACGGCAATGTTCCAGCACTTGAGCGGGAAGTGAACGCAAACAAGAGCGCTTCCGCTGTTTTTTTCACATACGTAATCGGGTTTAGACCTGATAGCGTAATGATGATGAGATGAATGACAAACATAACGAGTAGTGCGACGTAGGAAGCAAGCACAAACTTCCCTAAGCTATAAATGGCTGCAAAATCGGATGTTGCTACAGTTTTTGCGATGATTGCCAAAATCCCATAAGGTGTTAAGCGCAATACGATTCGCACGACACCCATAATGAGGGAATAAAGCGCATCGATCCCCTTTTTCACGAGATTCGCATTTTCCTCATCCCGTCTTCTAAGTGCTAAATAAGCGAAACCAAGAAAAGCTGCAAAAATGACAACGCCAATCGTGGACGTTGGACGAGCGCCTGTAAAATCTAAGAACGGATTCGCCGGTAGTAGATCTAAGATTTGATCCGGCAATGCTTTATCTGCAACTGACGCAGAACGTTCTTCAATTGAAAGTCCACGTGCCGCTTCCGCTTCCCCTTGTACGATTTCGGATGCATCCAAACCAAAAAGCATGGAAGAAGCAATTCCGATAACGGCCGCAATTGCGGTTGTTCCTACTAAAATCCCTAAAATCAAACCGGCCATCTTCCCAAAGTTTTTGCCGATCGTCACTTTGGTGAATGCGCCAAGGATTGAAATGAATACTAAGGGAATAACAATCATTTGAAGAAATTTAATATAGCCAGTTCCTACTATACTGATCCAACTGACCGATTGAGCTAATATTTCTGATTCTGCACTATAAGCAACATGTAAAATCAATCCGAAGCCAATTCCGAGTCCTAAACCGGTAAATACTCGTTTTGAAAACGAAATCTTCTTTCGGTGCATAGAATAGAGCAAGCCGACTAAGAGTAAAAAGCCTAAAACGTTAATGACGACCAACAAATTATCCATTTTTGAATTCCTCTTTCCCTACTTTTATTTGTTAGAAAAACTATATACCCTTAATTCATATCAGTCAAGTAGGTTTTAAGCGGAAAAGGAGTATATTATTCTTTTTCGGGTACTTTTCTGTATACTAATAGAAAGAGTCATTTAAGGAGGACGTATATGGCAAGTTTAATCACCATCTCAATAACAATTATTTATATCTTAAATACCTTACTTGCAATTGCGCTTATTTTTTTGGAGCGTAGAGACCCGACAGCAACGTGGGCTTGGCTTCTTGTTTTATTTTTCGTCCCCTTGTTTGGTTTCTTCATCTACCTGCTATTTGGAAGAAGGTTACGAAATAAACACGCTTCGAGGTGGGAAGGGAAAAATCGCATCGGAATTGAAACGCTCATTGATTACCAAATGGACGCGATTGAGGATGAAACATTCGACTTCAAATTGGACGATACCGCGCATTATTATGACATGATCTACTTACATCTTCGGAATAACCACGCAGTGCTGACACAAGACAATGATGTCAAAATCTTTAATGATGGCGCCGCAAAATTTGATTCTTTATTAAACGATCTCGAAAATGCGAAAGACCACATCCATTTTCAATATTATATTTTGCGTTTGGATTCATTAGGTAAAAAAATCTTGGATGTACTGATTCGTAAAGCAAAACAAGGCGTCAAAGTGCGTGTCTTGTATGATGATATCGGATCACGCGGTTTACGTATTAAGCATTTGAAAGAATTAACGGATTGTGGCGGTGAAGTCGCTGCATTTTTCCCGGCAATTTTACCATTAATTAATCCCCGTCTAAACTATCGTAACCACCGGAAGATTGTTGTCATCGATGGACGGATTGGTTATGTGGGAGGATTTAACGTTGGGGATGAGTATTTAGGGTTAGATAAAAAATTCGGCTATTGGCGCGATACGCATTTGCGAATTGAAGGAAGTGCACTCCATCCGCTACAGACACGCTTTTTGATGGATTGGAATCAAGCGACAAATAGCGATGACATTGAATACGCAGAACGGTATTTCCCTGCTATTCCCACAAAAGGTTCTGTCGGCTTACAAATTGTTTCGAGTGGACCAGATGAGGAATGGGAACAGATTAAAGATGGCTATTTGAAAATGATTTTCTTAGCAAAAGACTACATTTACATTCAAACACCTTATTTTATTCCGGACGTTAGCTTTTTAGACGCCCTTCGCATTGCTTGTTTGTCAGGTATCGATGTGCGAATTATGATTCCAAATAAGCCTGATCATATGTTTGTGTACTGGGCGACGTATTCTAACGTCGGAAAGCTATTGAAAGCAGGTGCCAAAGTCTATATTTACGAGAACGGCTTCATTCATTCCAAACAAATTATCGTGGACGATGAGCTGTCAACGGTCGGAACAGCGAACATCGATGTCCGTAGTTTTAAGCTCAACTTTGAAATTAATGCTTTCATTTACGATCGAGAAAAATCCCATGAGCTCGCAGAATTATTTGAGCAAGATATGCAATTGTCAACCGAGTTGACGTATGAGATGTACATGAACCGGACGCGCGGTATTAAGATTAAAGAGTCTATTTCAAGATTGTTGTCACCAATTTTATGATGATTTTTGGCGATGCCGGTGCCCTTTGGTACTGCATCGTTTTTTTGGTGGAGCAGATTACGGTGTTTGGGGTACGGGATGTGGTGTGTTGGCCTGCTTTGTGCGCTGTACGGTCCGTTTAAGGCATGATGCCTCCATTAGGGCGTGTGGAGCAATGCTTTGGCGTGGATGTTCAACTTAGGGCCGCGTGGATCACCTATTGGTCGGGATACTCTACAGAGGGCATACGGGCGTTTGCAAGTACTACAGAAAAACCAATGACGCGATTGCCAAAAAGAAAAAGCATCCACTATTCCGGTGAACCGTTTCGTGGATGCATGATTTATTGAACGCCGAGGTATTCTTCGAGTGTAATGTTGCGTTTGAAAATCTCTTCTGATGCAGGTTTTCCGACGTAGCGGAAATGCCACGATTCGTGCATGTACCCTGTGATGGCTTCTTTGCCTTCCGGATAGCGGAGGATGAATCCGTAGCGATGGGCGTTTGCAGCTACCCATTTACCTGCTTCGGTGTCGCCAAACGAGGAGGACGCCCAGTGCTTTTCGTAGTTCACTTCACCGATGTCGAATGCGAGTCCTGTTTGGTGTTCGGAGTAACCCGGACGTGCGCTGTAGCGATCTGCTGCTTCAACGCCGTCTTTTTTGGCGTAGCGATCATAGAGTGATACTTGGTATTCGTATGAACGGTAGGTGCTGAAGGCCGTAATATTAAAACCTGATAGTTTTGCTTCTGCAGCCATTTCATCGAATGCATCTCGAGCTTCTGTGTTTTCACCTGGAGCAAACGTGCTTGGTAAGGGATATTGTTTGTTTGCTAGCAGTATTCCGTTAATGTACGTTGGCTCTTTTGGCAATTCCTGCCCTTCTATATAGCCACTTTTGTTTTTATTCACAGGTGGCTTGTTTGTCACTTGCGCTTTGTCTTCTTCTTTTGGAGCTGGTGTGACAGGCTTCTGCTGCTCTTTAGTAGGTGTTGTCGTTTCTGTATCCTTCTGGTCTTTAGTCTCAGTCTCATTTGTCACGTCATTTTCTTCGGGATCTTTCTCTTGTTCTTCTACTGCGTCTGGTGTTTCCAATGGCGTTTCTTGTGGTTCCACTTCAGTTCCAATGCCTACTTGTTTTAGCGTTTTCGTTACATCCCAGCCATTTAATCCGATCCACACGACAAGTGCTGTCATGACAATACTTGATGTGAGTAAGGTGATGGTAAGGGCTTTATTGGTTTTATTGTTGCTTTTCCGTTTCATTTTTTGTTGGCCTTCCTTCTACTTTGCGTATCACTTTTTGTTGCTGTTCTATGGAGAATGAGTAGCAGCCAGCAATCTATCTTTCTCTTTCAAGATGGTGTATGCTATCATTTATTTTCATAAGTGTTTGAATGATTGCGAGGTTAAGTAATGAATAATCAACGATGGCTATCCATCAGCTTTTTAGCTTTTTTCTTTACGTGGGGAGTTTTTGTGCCTTATTGGACAGGTTGGCTGACAAACGAAAAAGGAATGTCTGTCAAAGCTGCCAGCATCATTATGGGTGCTGGAATGGTTGCCCGAGCGTTTTCCACGTTTCTTATTTTTCCCTATTTAACAAGTCGTACATCGTATATACGCGTCATCAAATGGATGACGTTGCTGTCAGTAGTCATTGCTATTTTCTATATTCCTGAATCCACATTCACTACGTTACTCATCATCACGGTGTTGTTTAGCATCGTTTATCCTATTATTTTACCGGGTGTGGAAAGTGGTGCGTCTGTTTTGATGCAAAAAGAGCGTATCCATTACGGAAAAAGTCGTTCATTTGGATCGATCGGTTATACGATTGCTTTACTACTCGTTGGAGGCGCTACTGCTATTTGGAATGAACAAGCCATTCTCTATATGATGATCGCTGGTCTAGCAGCTGCTGGTATCTTCTTTATGCGACCTGCCCCAGCCGTTTTGAATGAACTTCCTGAAAAACTTGTCCATCCAGTTGAAAAAGCCGGCATTCGTTCTTTATTTGCAACAAAAGGTTTTCCGGTCATTATGCTATTAGCCATTCTCTTACAAGGAGCACATGCCTCTTATTACAATTATGGCTATCTTTTTCTAGACGACCTAGATGTTAACGGGTTTACAATCGGTGTCATTTTGAACATTGCCGTTTTGTTTGAAATTATTTTCTTCACGCAGGCAGATCGTTTTTTATCGAACATGCGCATTTCCACAATGTTTTTGCTTGCCGGAGTCGGCTCCACCGTCCGCTGGGTCATCATTTTCTTGTTTCCAACGGCAGCGATTTTTGTGTTATCCCAAGGGTTGCACGCCTTATCTTTCGGCATCGCCCATTATGCATTCATTCAATATATCTCTAAAAACTTACCACATTCAAAAATCGCTTCAGCTCAAGGGTTTTACGCAGCTTTCGCGATGAGTCTGAGTGCCGCAATTTTAACATTTCCAGCAGGCTATTTATATGATTTATCGCCAGGTGCCGCTTTTCTTGGTATGACGGTGTGCACAATTCCTGCGGTTGTCATTGTGCTCGTCACTCGAAAACGCTTGGCGTATTAAAAGGACGTTTTCCGGATTGTTCAGTTTCCGGAAAACGTTTTTTTATCAGATAAAGAAAATCAAAATGAATACGACGACGAATGCACATGCAAAAATCATTGATAAATAGCGCATCCATTTTGATTCTTTCTCAAATCCTTGTTCTTTAAAGGACCTTGCTCTAGATGCATTCGTTAGCGTGAACAGTGCCATCATTGTAAGGATCGCATAATCGAGTTGTCCTCGGATGACGAAATACAAGGTTAACAACGTAATGAGTACGATGCCTGTCATGAAGATTTTCTTTTGATTCATACTAAATTCCTCCAAAAAAGGCCGGAGATTGCTCTCCAGCCTCCATTATGACATTATCGCTTATTTCTTCTCCGGAATCGGTTCTGTGTTCTTGTAATAGAACTTGCGTCCGATATACGTTTGAAGGATTAGAAGGATCCCTCCGACAGCCCAGTACAACGGTAGTGCTGCCATGACAGAGAATGAGATGAACATAATCATGATTGGTGACATGTAAATGAACAGCTTCATCTGTTGCTTTTGCTGTTCAGGCATTGTCCAAAGGGAGACACGTGCTTGGACGAAATAGACAGCTCCTGCAACAAGCATCATGATTTTGTCTGGTTCACCGAGGTTAAACCAAAGGAATTGGTGCTCTTTTACTTCTGGCGGAGCATACAGAATTGCAAAATATAACCCCATGATGATCGGCATTTGAATGATTAGTGGGAGACAGCCCATGTTTAATGGATTCACACCGTGCTTAGAATATAAGCCCATCATTTCTTGTTGCAGCTTCATTTGCTCTTCTTTTTCGCCTTTCTCTTTTGCTTCTTTCAACCGCTTTTGGATGTCTTCCATTTCAGGACGTAGTGCATCCATTTTGATTTTCATATCTTGTTGCGACTTATAGTTTTTCAACATAAGTGGCATGAGCACTAGACGGATTGCAACGGTAATTAATACGATTGCCCAACCATAACCTCCGTTAAATGCCTCTCCAAGATAATGAAGGAGCCATTCCATCGGTTTGACGAAAATATTATAAAACGTACCTTCTTTGTTCTGTACACCAGAACAACCGCTCAAAAATAAAGTGGCGGTCATCAATATCGTAAATAAACCAAGTTTCTTCTTCAATAGATTCACCTTCACTATTTCAAACTACTGAAAAGTATACATCAATTCACTACCTAATTACAATTAATCTTCGTAAAAACCTTGATTTCATCACAAAAGTTATCGACAAGCACGTGACAGCGGTACGATACGGTTCATTCCATAATTGTTTTTGAACTGTTTTCGACGCACGATCATTGCATTATGAGGGCATGTCCGAACGATGACAGGGACGAAATAGGCCAAAATGTAGGCTGTATTCATTCAAGCATTTCAGATTTCTTCAAATGGCACTTTTGTATTCTCGCATAAAAAAACGCCCCGATTCAGAGGCGTCTTTGTCACTTATTATCATTTTCTTTTTGATTCATACCAGGAGCATCAGTTGAGTTTTCTTTCTTTTTGTAGAGACCGTCTTCTTTAGATTCCTTCGACTTGTCTTCCACTTCCTGGTTGTAGTAATGAACACTCGTTTGTGCACCTTCACTCACCATTTTGTTATCCTGTAAATCATAAGGGTCCGAGAATCCAGCTTTTGCTGCATCGTTTCTGTTTAATTTTTGTGAAGTTACGAACGAATCGACTTTTGTTTTCATATTGTTGACCGCAACCATCGCTTTGTCACGATTTTCTTTCTTACTGAAATACGCATACGCACCTGCTGCTAATGTAGCTAAAAGCAATCCATTTCCACGTTTACGTGCCATACCTATCAATCCTCCATTGATCTGATAAATCGTATTATACGGCTAGTATACCCTTTGCCGTCGTTTAGAAACTTCCTTTCAAATTTCATTGTTAAAGAGTGCAACTCATTTAATTTTATCAGATAATTTACTTTTTTATATTTCAATTCGATGACAAATATAGTTTCATGCCCTATTTTTTGTTATGATAGCAAAAAGGATAGCGGAGGTGACAGCGGCTTGATTAGACCTATGAATAGTAAAGACATTGGGTATATCCAACATATCGCTCATCACACTTGGAGTGATACATATGCCAACATCATTCCTCAAGACATTCAGACAGCTTATCTCAATCGCTCTTTTTCCAACGCAATGATGATGAAGCGTATGGAAAAAACACATATGTTAGTCGTTGAGTGCGAAGAGGGTATTCCTGTCGGCTTCCTTAACTTCACAAAGGAAGATGAAGACGGAGATGCCGAAGTCACTTCAATGTACATTCTTCCTTCTCATCAGCATTTAGGTTATGGCAAGATGTTGGTCGATTACGCCATTTCGATGTTAAGTAGTGCTAAGCAACTGTTTGTGTATGTGGATAGCAGAAATACGGGTGGACGAGCGTTTTATGAAAAACAAGGTTTTGAATTGCTTGATGTATTCGAGGAGAATTTTGAAGGCTGCCCTGTTGAAACAGCTCAATACGTCTATTATCTCCATCAACCCGTCATGGCTTAATGGCAAGATTGTATTGGAGACAACTTTATAAATGAATGATTCGCGGGAGCCTAGGATTTACTACTATGGCTTCTCGCGAATTTTTTCTTTTCTCCTCATCGTGTCGTGAAAAGCTGGTTAGCGACAGCGCGTGCAGCGGTTTATTTCATTAACGGGGCGTTAAAGGATACTTCATGACGCGCAAGCAGCGGTTTTTCTCTTCAACGTGTCATTAAACACTACTTCATGACGCGCGAGCGGCACTTTTCCTCTTCAACGCGTCATTAAACAATACTTCATGACGCGCGAGCAGCACTTTTCCTCTTCAACGCGTCATTAAACAATACTTCATGATGCGCAAGCTGCGGTTTTCCTCTTCAACGCGTCATTAAACACTACTTCATGACGCGTTAGCTGCAGTTTTCCTCTTCAACGCGTCATTAAACACTACTTCATGACGCGCAAACAGCAGTTTTCCTCTTCAACGCGTCATTAAACAATACTTATTGACGCGCAAGCTGCAGTTTTCCTCTTCAACGTGTCATTAAACAATACTTCATGACGCGCGAGCTGCGGTTTTCCTCTTCAACGCGTCATTAAAGGCTAACATTCTACAGTCCTTCAATTCCAGCGCAACTACTAGGCATTCGCGATATCTCAACAACGCACAAAAAAAGCAAAAAGAGCATCGAATATACTCGATTGCTCTTTTTGCTCGTTTAACATTACAACGGTCTCATTGTGTCGCCGTCATGCGGCTGATCAGCAAATTGGATATCTTCTTGCAATGGCGGTTTCTTTGTGAAACATAGGATTGCAGCGATATACAACAGAATAGATGACAATGATAAGATACCAGCTAGCACACCTGCAATGATGAACATGATTCCTGCAAGTTTGGCGTTTTTATTGTTCCAAATATTGACGATCCCGATGATATTCAGGATGATGCTAAGAATCATCGCTATGATGATTAACCACATAAACCCACCAATTACATCAAAAAACGTAAAAATTGCTTCCACGTCAGCTGGGGTCATTGTCGGATCTGCCATGAATTCCATTTCCATTTCCTGACGAATTGCCGGATCGTTCTTAATGAGATTAAAAAAGCCCATCCCGATAAATGCAAAAATCGTTCCTACTGCTGACATGACTACGGCAATGATTGACAATACTCTTTCAGCCGTTCTGTTCATGCAAACACCTCTTTCTTTTAAACTATTTTCTATCATACCAAAATATACGTACATTCAAACTAAATAGTTTCATTTTCAATTTATTTCTTTCATTTTGTGAGATAAGTACGTTTTAATCTCATGCACAGGGGTAATAAAAGACTAACAAATACTAATTCTACTGAGCGAAAGGAGAGCATGCAACATGGGGAAAAAAGTATTGTTCACCTCGACGGACATGCTTTATACCGTCGCAGGCGCATCTGTTTTAACAAGTATCGTCTACGCTGTTACATTAGCTTGGGGACTTTAATTTCCTGTCACTTTGGACTTATACGTATAAAAAAGGCGATTCCAATTAGGAGTCGCCTTTTCGATGGTTTATGCTTTTACGTCTTCGTATTCTTTGTAGCGATTAAATGCAGTAACTACATACGAGCAAACCGCTTCCATTTTGTAATCTTTTTCACGTGCATAAGCTGCTGCCCGGTCCAACAATTCCTTTGCAACGCCTTGCCCACGCAAGTCTTCAGACACATAGGTGTGGTCCATGACCATAACATCGGCGAGAAGCGTCCATGTAATTTCGGCTAGCAGTTTTCCATCTTGTTCATTGCGAAATGCAAATGCATCTCCGCCCAGCTCAACAAATGTAAATTCCATGAAATCCTCTCCTTTTATAATATTCTATCATATTCCGATGCCTACTTAGTTAAACCAAGACTTGATGGAGTCCATTAAATTTTCGAAGAACTGTTTTACTTTATCCCAAAAGCCTGGATCGATTTCTCCAATCTTCTCTTTAATGGTTGCTGCCATATCCGACAATTGATCTGATAATTTTCCGAAGTCGATATCCAAATTTCGAATTCGATCCATTAAATCAACAAGTAATTGCCGGTCCGCGTCGCTCAATTCAATATTCAGCTTCTTCAATTGCTCATTTACAATTTTTTCGACTTCCTCTTTCGTAGCAGGGTTTTGATCAGCAATCGCTTTTTTAATTTCCGTCAGTAGCTCGGCAACTTTGTCTTGATCAATGCCTGAATCCTTCGCAAACTTCGTTGCAAGATTCAATTCGTCGTTTGCAACATCCGTCCGTTCGGTGTCTAGCGTTTCACCAGATACTTCATACGCTTTGTAAATACCGACCAAGGCCGAGTGTCCCGTCACTGGTTTAGGAGCTGCCACTTCAACGATTGCATCTTCAATTCCAGCGGTCAACATTGCTGTTGCATACATTTCGTTCGTCACTTGGGTAATATTGTCCGGTGTGACAATTTTAATAACGAGACCTTTGCCAGCATCTTGCCGCGTTATTTTTGCAGAAGAATACATGCGCGCTTGGCTATTCCCGTCTTTTATATAATTTACAAGGTCTTTACCGTCAACGATGATTTCTTCTATTTCCGTATCTTTATCGACTTTCAAACTCTGTTTGACTGATTCTTTTTCAGCATCTGTCAGGTTCGCACCTAACACAACAATCGGCACACCTAGTTTTTCGTCAATTGCAGTATCAGCCTTCGCTAAACCAGGAAATAACATTCCAATGAATAGTAACATTGCACTTGCTGTCATCAATAATTTTCTCATAAGCAATCCCTCCTTATCTAAGAAGTAGTACGATGCATCATTGAAAAAGTTCCCAATCTACAGTTACTTCAAACTTGTCCATCCGTCGTTTTGCGTCACTTTTCCTTCTTTCATCAATTTTCCAAGCGCACGCTTAAAGGATGCTTTGCTCAGACCAAACATTTCTTTTATTTCATCAGGGGTCGATTTATCGGTGAAGGGCATTTTCCCCCCTACGTCAGCAAGATAACGATAAACCGTTTCGGCATCATCACCGATTCGTTCTTCTTTTCTCGGAAGTAGGGATCCATTTAACGTACCATCTTCCCGTACATCGATAATGCGCACTTCCACTTTTTCACCGAGACGCGGTTCTTGTTCACGCTCTGTATGATGCACGAAGATCCGGTAATTTTCGGGTGTGCTTAAAAAGAACGAGCCTACAGGTAACAGACGGTACGCTCTTGCTTGCAAATTACGATTGAACACTGTGGCAGGTGCTTCTAAAATCAGTTCTTGTACTTTCTCTTCTGTTGCAAGGCGCGCAAAAATATTTCCACCTAAATCCATTCGTAACGTCATATACAGCTCATCATCTGTTCTCGGCCATAATGCCTTTACTCGAGGTAAATCGGCTTTATTGACCAGCACTTCGAATGAAGAACCGATGTCGACATACGCCCCTTCTTTCTCATCAATTCGAATTACACGGGCCCATCCAAATGTATCACACGTCATATTTGGCAAATTGGCAGTTGCAGTCAATTCACCACGACGATTCATATAGAGGAATACTTCGACAGCATCTCCCTCTTCAAGAGGCTTCTCAAATTCAGAAGCGTTGACGAAGATTTCTTCATCTCCTCCGTCTAATATCCATCTAGATCCTTCTATACCTTTGACATGCAATTTGGCAATTGTCCCTGGCTTGTATGTTGTCATTTTCATCTACCCTTCCATTTCAAAACTTTGCCGTTCTTTCAGTTTACGTACAAAGTCTTCATCTTCTTCCATTGCTTCCACAAGATCTGTAATCCTGTCCATCGCGTTCCAGCTCAAATGATGTTCAATTCCTTCAACATCTTGATAAATGAGTGCTTCTTCGACACCGATGATTCGCAAAAACTGTTCAAGTAATTCATGTCTCCGAACTAATTTTTTCCCAAACTTCAATCCTCTATCCGTCAATTCTAAGCCACGGTATCGCTCATAAGATACGTATCCTTCGCGATCGAGCCGTTGTGCCATTTTCGTTACAGACGAAGGCAAAACAGATAAGGCTTCGGCAACGTCAGAAACTCTCGCCTCACCTTTTGCTTCAATTTGCAAATAGATTTGTTCAATATAATCTTCCATACTTGGTGTTGCCAACCGATGCACCTCCCGTATGCATTGTCGTCCATCTTTCAAGATGGCGGTTTACATTTTCTAACTATCGGGTACATTCACTATACCACTACAAAGGGGTGAAAAAAATGGGCAAAATACTTTGGATTATTATCGTAGCACTACTAGCATTTTGGTTACTAGGATTCCTTATGAAGGTTGGCGGCGGTTTGATTCACCTTCTATTAGTGATTGCAGGAATCATTTTTGTCATCCAGCTTCTCACTGGAAGGCGGTCTGTATAACGTAAGAGTGTAGACAAAGCCAGAGTTGACTTTGTCTGCACTCTTTTTCATGACAATTAATCGACGTTACGCTAAACAAATACAGCCTATCTATAAAACTTTGTAAATGAACCAATTTTAGGGACGCGGTAGAAATACACCACATTTACACATTCACCAACAGACCGAGGGCGCCACTTCCATGGCACCCTTTATGTTCATTTATTTTACCTTCGCATAAATACATGTATTGCGTAAATGTTGGCCATCGCTTGAAAGAGAATCAGATTTCAGAATTCCTTCAAGCTCAAATCCGTTCCGTACAGCGATGGAACGACTTTTCCCATTCTCTTCATCACACCTAATTTCAACACGATTAGCACCTAGTTCTTCGAAAGCGAAACGCGTTAGACGCTCGACTGCTTCCGTCATATAGCCTTTTCCTTCATATTTCGTATCCAGCCAATACCCGATTTCAAACTTTGGAATCGCCCAGTTAATACGGTGTAAGCCAGTGGATCCTATGAACTCGCCTGTTTCTTTTAAGAAGATGTGCAACCGCAGATCTTTCCGTGTGATGAAATCCGCGATGGATTCACGGAGATTTTCTTCGGTTACATGCAGTTCAGGTTCTTGTTGCGCAAATGGTAGCCATGGTTGCAAAGCGGGTAGGGAGTTTTTCAGTGCTTTATAGACGTCTAATGCATCTCCCATTTCGGGTTTACGAATACGCAACCGTTCAGATTCGAATTCTGTAGGAAAATTAGGGATACGCTTTGTTTTCTTCCCTTTCTCGCCATGCCCCGCGTCTTCCCATATGACAGGTGTCGTTGTTCCAGCTAAAAAGTCCTCACGCGTCATACCGTACGTTACCGCATCATAATAGGAATTCTCTTTCGGCGAGAACCATGCTTTCCGTAAGTGCGCTTCTTTTACAAAGCCTGCACGCTCGAATGTCTTCCGCATCGCCAAGTTGTCTTGACGTGTATGTCCTTCCAAACGGATTTTACGTTCAGGTAAGCCGAAGACGAATTCAGTAATTAACTTGAGTGCTTTCGCTCCATAACCAAATCCTCGATATTCATCCGCAATTCGTAAGTCGAAAAGCGGAATTTCATCTTGTAAATCATAGATTTTCACGATGCCAACGATATCCTCATCTTCATTTTGCACCCAAAATGTTTTGACTTCGTCTGATTCATAGCCACCTTCTTCAATCGTCTTTTCAATCAAATCGCGTTCAGGATGGGCATTTCCGTGAAACGGCCACGTATTTGTCGTTAAGAAATGTATAAGTTGTTCTTGTTCTTCCATCGTCCATTCACGTAACTGCATGATAGTTCCCCCGTTCCGCTGCTTACGTTATTTATGAATCCGCAGTAATCTTAGCGAATTAAGCACGACAAGTAATGTTGCTCCCATATCCGCAAAGATTGCAATCCATAGTGTCAACCATCCTGGGATGATTAATAACAGCGCCACAATTTTTAAGCCTAATGCAAACATAATATTTTCTTTGATAATCTGCAACGTTTTTCGACTTAATTTCATTGTATACGGCAATTGGGACAGGTCATCCGCCATAAGTGCAATATCTGCTGTTTCAAGCGCAGCGTCTGTGCCCGCTCCTCCCATTGCAATCCCGATGGAGGAAGCTGCTAAAGCAGGCGCGTCATTGATACCATCACCGACCATTGCTACACGGCCGTAATCGCCAATCAACTCTTTTACCGCAGTTAATTTATCTTCTGGCATGAGCCCCGCACGCACATCTGTAACACCAGTTTGCAAAGCAATGGCCTCAGCTGTTCGCTGATCATCACCTGTCAACATGACAGTGTGGCGGATACCAATTGCTTTTAGCTGCTGTAGCACTTTTGCACTTTCCTCCCGTAATGGATCAGTTACCGCGATCAGTGCTTGGAAAGTATGATTCGCTAGCACTGCCATAACAGATTTTCCCGCTTGCTGCAGTTTCACCGCATGTTGTTTCATATCATCTGGCAGTTCCGTTAGTTCGGATGCCCATAACACACTGCCGACATGAATGAGCTCGCCATCTACATCAGCGTAGGCGCCTTTCCCTGTTACAGATTGGAAATTACTCACTTCTTTTGTAATTGGGCCTTGTCCTTTAGCATAGTTAACAATCGCTCTTGCTAACGGGTGCTGAGACATTGACTCGACAGCTGCAACAGATTGAAGAATATCCGCGTTTGCACCTCTACCAACAATGAAGTCTGTCACTTCCGGATATCCTCTTGTCAACGTTCCCGTTTTGTCGAATGCAACCGCTGTAATACGTCCCATCTCTTCCAAATGAACGCCGCCTTTAATGAGGACACCTTGGCGGGCTGCGTTTCCAATTGCAGTCACGATTGCTACTGGCGTTGAGACAACAAGCGCACATGGACAACCAACAACTAGGACAGCAAGACCTTGGTAAATCCACGGTTGCCACTCTGCACCGAACAACGGAGGAACTATAGCAACTAAGATCGCGACGGCGATAATGATTGGCGTATAATATTTTGCAAATTTATCGACGAACTTCTGGGAAGGTGCTTTTTCAGCTTGTGCTTCTTCTACAAGATGAATAATTTTTGCAATCGTCGTGTCCCCTACTAGTTTTGTAACGGTCACCTCAAGTGCACCTTCTTCGTTCAATGTGCCCGCGAACACTTCATCGTTTACTTCTTTTAAGACTGGAACAGATTCACCTGTAATGGGCGCTTGATTGACAGTCGACCTTCCACTTTTCACGATTCCGTCCATTGCAATCTTCTGTCCTGGTTTGACGAGTAGGATGTCTCCGATTTGTATGTCTTCAGTTTGTAGTTCTAACACTTCATTGTTCCGTTTAACGACCGCTGACGGTGGGGCAATATCCATCAAGTCCCGGATGGATTGTCGGGCTTTATTCATTGAATACGCCTCTAGCGCTTCACTTAATGCAAATAATAAAACGACGACTGCTGCTTCTTGCCACTCTCCGATAATCGCCGCACCGATTATCGCAATGGTCATTAACGTCTTCATATCAAAGTCTAGTCTTGCAAGGTTTTTTAGCCCTGTGAGGAACATTCCTGTTCCTCCGATGATGATTGCTACAGCGAAAAGACCTGTTGCAACGGTTGGATTCGGGATTTCTTTGTATGTGTACGTCATTCCCGCAATGACGAAAATGAGAGATAAAAATGTGACGATATTCTCTTTGCGTCGATAGAACGGTATTTTCGTTTCAGGTTGTCGATTTGTTAACGGGACAACTTTAATGCCATCAAACGCACCTGCTGCTTGCAACTCTTCAACTGTTGCATCCCCTGTAAACGATAATTTGGACGCCCCGAAATTGACCGTCGCTTCTGCTACAGAAGGAATATTTTTTACATTGTTTTCGAATTTCATCGCACAACTTGCGCACGATAAATTCTCCAATCTATACTCAGTTTTCGTTGTCATCCGTTTCGTCCACTCCTTCTCGCGCATGATCATGTGCAATGTTGACTAAGTCGTATACGTGCGAATCGGCTAAAGCATAATAGACCATTTTCCCTTTCCGTTTCGATTTCGCCAGACCATGCTCTCTTAAATACCGTAAATGATGAGAAGCGGTTGCATTGGAAGAGCCGATAACAGCAGCTACATCACATACACACATCTCTTTTTCCAGTGTGAGCGAAAACGCAATCTTTAGACGTGTTTCATCCGCAAGTGCTTTAAATATTTGTACCATTCCACTCACGTCTGGCAAACTTTTCTGGACATGGTCCACTACATCGTCACGGACTATGAACACTTCACATGTATCTTTACTCGTCATATTAGCCACCTCATTCAAATGTTCGTTTGATTATATCCTAGTATATGCAATAAAAAATTGTTATGCAAGGATAAACAAACAGACATTTGAATGTTTTTTAAACGTTCTTAACCAGCAAAACAAGCAATTACTTTCCCTACTTGTGTTTTTTTATCGGAAATAAAGGATAATGAAGATTTATATTGAATTTGATTAGCATTCGACACTGTTTACCCGACATATAGTAAATGACTAGAGGAGGATGATATCATTGTATAATCGCATTTTACTAGCAATCGACGGGTCAGAAAATTCGAGACGAGCAGCTGAACATGCTGCCTGGCTTGCAACAGTTACCCCACATGCGTCCATCGTTGCGCTTTATGTACTTCATTATGATCGAACGCGAAAGGATGTCATCCAAGACGCAGCTGTGGAGGATTTGCACAACGATCGTAAAAAGCGGATTGAACCGATTTTAGCGGTTTTGGACAACCAACAGGCAGCATATGACTTTGTCATTCGCCATGGAGATCCCGGTCCAACAATCGTGGCTTATGCAAACGAAGAGCCATTCGATTTAGTCGTGATTGGCAGTAGAGGGTTGAATTCATTCCAAGAAATGCTGTTAGGAAGTGTTAGTCATAAAGTGGCAAAGAGAGTTGCTGCACCTGTGTTAATCATCAAATGAGGTTGGGAGCGTTTTAGATGGAAAGAGGAAAGTTGAACATGCTGACAGATGTCCCCGGTGTGAAAGTAGGACATGTCACGTTACAGGAAGAGACAGCGGTAGACAGTGCGTGTACGGGTGTCACTGCTATATTGCCGCATGCGGGGAATTTATTCGAACAAAAGGTGCCTGCCGCAAGTTTTGTGTTGAACGGATTTGGAAAGACGGCTGGACTTATTCAAGTTGAAGAGCTGGGACTTATCGAATCTCCAATTATGTTGACGAATACATTTAGTGTCGGGGCTGTATTGGAAGGTACCTTGCACTATATGCTCGATGAAAATCCTACTATTGGTGATTCAACGAGCTCCTTAAATATCGTTGTAGGTGAGTGCAATGATAGCTATTTAAATGCGATGCGGGAAATGAAAGTCCGACCAACGCATGCGATTGAAGCAATTCGAAAAGCGGAAAGCGGGAAATTTGAGCAAGGGGCTGTCGGTGCAGGAAAAGGCATGATCTGTTTTGGACACAAGGGAGGAATTGGTTCTTCTTCAAGAGTTGCTTCTGAAGGGGATTTGACATTCACTGTCGGTGTGTTGACATTAACAAACTTCGGAAACCAAGAAGAATGTTTGCTAGATGAATGGCTTGTTCGAAATGGTTATGAAGGTTCAATAACGGATTTGACGTCGGAAAATGAACTTCAAGAGAAACCCGATGGCTCAGTTATCATTGTCGTCGCAACAGATGCACCGGTGAATGAACGTCAATTGAAACGACTGGCAAAACGTGCATCGATTGGGCTTGGCAGGACAGGCACATATATCCATAACGGAAGTGGAGATATCATTATCGCCTTTTCAACGGCCTATACAATTCCCCACACGAGTGAGCAATTGACGGTTACACACACTATGTTGAGAGATGATATACCGCTGATGAACAAATTGTTCCAAGCGACGATAGAGGCGACAGAAGAAGCTGTGTTCCAATCGTTGTTACATGCAGAAACGACGATTGGGCGTAACAATCGAACGGTGAAGCGCTGGCTGATTAAGAGCGATAATGCTAGATAAATAGCACTTGGCACCATACTAAAAGCAGAAAAAATGCATGATGGCGAGTTGACCTTCATGCATTTCTGCTTTATTTCAATTTCTTATTCAAATCCATTTTCATCTGCTAGGACAAGTTTTACTTTTGGTACTTGTTCTTTTGCAGCGAGTATGAAGAGGACATCTTCTGCTTGCAGTTTCGTACGACCTGTAGGCATGACTAGTTTTCCGTCACGAATGATAGCGGAGATGACGGTTTCTTTCGGTAAGCCAAGTGTTTGCACTTTTTGATCAAGGAATGGCGAGTTTGCTGAGATTTCGACTTCCAGCATTTCTGCGTTTGCTTTATCCATGGAAATCAGTTCAAGCTGATGAATCCGTTTCGGAGTTGCTGGTGCTTCCAAGCCGAGCCATCTCGCAACATTTGAGATTGTTGAGCCTTGCAATAACGCGGATGTGATGACCATAAAGAAGATCATATTAAAATACAAATAGGGATCAGGGACACCTGCTAATAACGGAAACGTTGCCAAGACGATTGGAACTGCTCCTCGTAGGCCTGCCCATGATAAAAATAACTTTTCTTTGAAAGTATATTTGAAAAACATCGTACATAAAAATACAGCTATTGGTCTTGCTACGAACATTAGAATGAAAGACAATAC
This sequence comes from Sporosarcina saromensis, assembly GCF_033253735.1. Taxonomy (NCBI): domain Bacteria; kingdom Bacillati; phylum Bacillota; class Bacilli; order Caryophanales; family Caryophanaceae; genus Sporosarcina; species Sporosarcina saromensis. The sequence goes on from NZ_JAUBDI010000014.1 coordinate 25,375, forward strand.
GAGACCTTTCCAAATAAGGTCCAAGTTTGCTAACTCTTTCGGGAAAACAAGCAAGCCGAGGATGACGAACATAATAAGTTGCATCAGCCATGCAAAGCCTTCATGGAATCTAAAGATTGCGTGGCTATGATTTAGTTCACGTGTACCTATTAATATACCGGCCACGTATACGGCTAACAGTCCACTCCCTCCCAATGAGGAGGTAACCGCGTAGATTGCAATGGCAAACCCCATTGAGAGTACTGCGTATAAACCACTCGCATCGAGTTTTATTTTATTCATCCAAATGGATGCTAAATAGCCTAAACCGAGTCCTAACACGAGACCAAGTCCCATTTGGACGAAAAAGTTTACAATCAAGTTGCCCATTGAGAAGTTTGGGAGCGTAAGCCATTCAATGAAGGCGACGGTGAGGAACATCGCCATTGGATCGTTGGAGCCCGATTCCATTTCTAATGTAGAAGACATTTTAGATTTGATGTTTTGTCCGGACATGACAGAAAATACAGCAGCGGCATCGGTTGAACCAACGATGGAACCTAGGAGGAATGATTCGAGCCAACCTAATCCCAATACATAGTGTGCAGCAATTGCAACGACCGCTGCTGTCATAATTACCCCTACTGTGGCGAGGACACTTGCACCGCCTAAGACCGGACGGACGTTTTTCCATTCAGTTTGGAGCCCACCTTCAAACAAAATGATGATGAGCGCGACAATCCCGATTGTTTGCGCTAAATGAGCGTCGGAAAAATAGATGAGGCCTGACACGTCACTCCCTAACACCATTCCTAAAATCATAAAGAGAACGAGTGCAGGTACGCCTGCCCGCGAAGTGAGCTTTGTCATGAGGACGCCACAAAGTAAAAAGAAGCCCATTAAAAGAATAATTCCATCTATCGAAAATTCGTTCATTCTTTACCCCTTTCCCGACACCGACTTTTCAATGCGTTATGTAAAGGAGGTTTAAAACCTCCTCTTATTGTGGTTCTTCTCCCACAATTTTCACTTCGAGTTCTAAATCGACGTCAAATCGACTTTTCACTTCTTTTTTCACCATTTCTATCGTTTGAATGTAGTCAGATGCAGTTGCATTATTTTTATTCACAATGAAGCCTGCGTGCTTTATGGAAACTTCAGCACCACCAAAACCTTTACCTTGTAACTGACAATCTTGAATGAGCTTCCCGGCAAAATAACCTGGAGGTCGCTTGAACACACTGCCTGCTGAAGGATATTCGAGGGGTTGTTTGGATTCACGTTGATACGTTAAATCGGCCACTTTTGCATCGATTTCTTCTTGGACACCGTCAGCCAATTGAAAATCAGCCGATAAGACAAAGTACCCTTTTTTCGCAATAATGCTCTTCCGGTAACCAAGTTCCAATTCATCTTTCGTTAACACAAACACGTTCCCAGCTAGGTCCATAACGGTCGCTTGCACAATTACGTCTTTTATTTCCCCGCCATAGGCACCCGCATTCATTGCCATTGCGCCCCCAATGCTCCCAGGAATACCACAAGCAAATTCCAAGCCCGTGAGACATGCTTTCGCCGCTTTTTGTGAAACTTCGATAATATGAGCACCTGCTTCTGCATGGACACGCGTTCCGTCAATGATGATGCGATCAAGCTTCGACATGTGAAGCACAATGCCTCGCACACCGCCATCACGTACAACCATATTCGACCCATTCCCTAATAGAAGTAGTGGTATGTTATTTTCATGGGCATAGCGGACGGTTGTAGCCATTTCCTCCATTGTTGCCGGAATGACTAAAAGATCTGCAGCGCCGCCTAATTTCGTTTTCGTATATTTATGTAACGGCTCATCAATCAGCAGCTCGCCGTCATGTAAGTGCTTTTGTAATGCTTCTAACCAAATATATTTTGACATCTAAACACAATCCTTTCGAGGTAGTGAAAATCTGATACACGAAGACGGTGTGATGCCTTCCCTACTAGTTATGGCGCAATGCTAATGAATTGTTTCTACGCCACCAAATACTATTTTTCCAAACGATCAGAAAATCCTTTCACTCTTATAAGTATGCTTGCAATCCGCTTTTTTGACAAGCGATTCTTCTTAGGCTGCCTATTTTATTTGTATTTCAATGTTACTGAAATGAAATATATGAATTTTGTGCTGTATCGTTCGCATGAAGTGCTCTGCGTTGTAAAATTGATACGACTTAGGCTGGAAAAAGTTTTTTTAGAACGCTTGCAATTGTATGGAACGGAATAGATCGCTATTGATAGATAAACACCCTTTATCCTCAGTTTGGTTCTTTTTCTTCAGCACTTCTATTTGACCGTATGCACCAATTTCCAACGCTCACGGGCATTTAGAACATCTCTATTTGACCGTACTCACCTATTTCCGACGCTCCCGGGCATTTAGAACAACTCTATTTGACCGGATGCACCAATTTCCGGCACTCACGGGTATTTAGAACAACTCTATTTGACCGTACACACCCGTTTCTTGTGCTCGCGGGCATTTAGATCACTTCTATTTGACCGTACTCACCAATTTCCGACGCTCGCGGGCATTTAGATCACTTCAATTTGACCGTATGCATCAATTTCCCGCGCTCACGGTCATTTAGAACACTTCTATTTGACCGTATGCACCAATTTCAGGCACTCACGGGCATTTAGAACACCTCTATTTGACCGTACGCACCAATTTCCGACGCTCACGGGCATTTAGAACACCTCTATTTGACCGACTGCATTAATTCTTAACGCCCACGGGCATTGAAAATTTTCCAATGAAACGATTTACATCACACTTTCACATTTACTCCCTCTATCGAGGAGCCTTCCACCGCAATCCACACAAAAAAATATGCACGAGGACGAATAGCCCTTCATGCATATTTGAGTTGCGGCAAATGGTATTCCTACTCTATCTGTAACTTATATTTCACACTGATCGTCTGTGCAAACGCCTTTTCCTTCACTGCCGAGCACTTGCAATTTGGGTTGAATGCCTTCTTCTTTTGCGACTTTCTCTAATGCTTCTGCAAATGCTTGTGCAGGCTGCGCTCCTGAAATAGCATATTTGCGATTAATGACAAAGAAGGGTACGCCTTGCACGCCGATTTGCCTTGCTTCTTCGATGTCTTGCTGAACATTTGCAGCAAATTCGTCAGATTGGAGCATGGCAGATACATGTTCTTTTGACATGCCTGCTTCTTCAGCAATATTCAATAGCGTCTCTTCCTTGCCAAGCGCTTCGCCTTTTAGGAAGGACCCTTGCATTAATCGCTCAGAAACCGCATCCGCCTTCCCTTCAGTGGCGGCAAGTTTTGCAAGCCGGTGTGCGTTAAACGTATTGGCTACCTTCATGCCATCCACATCATATTGTAATCCGACCGTCTTCGCTTGTTCCGCGACATTCGCCATCATGTTTTTCGCTTCATCCAAACTGACACCGTATTTCTTTGCCAATCCATCAAGCATCGGTGCTTCTGATGTAGCAGGTGTAGTTGGGTCCAATTGATACGCTTTGAATTCCACTTCGACTTGACCGGCTAAATTTGTAGATGCAAGTGCCTCTTCTAACCGGCGTTTTCCGATGTAACAAAAAGGACAAACATAATCTGACCATATCTCAATTTTCATTAACAGCCCCCACCTTTCTACTTCTATTTTAGATTTCATTCATTATGGCAACAATGAATATGCCTGCTATCGCAGTAGTTAACAATAAATTGGAGGATTATTAATGAAACACTCACTTTGGTTACAAACTGCCTATAAACGCAACGCCTATCCCCCACTCGATAAAGATGTATCATGTGATGTCTGTATTGTTGGCGGTGGGTTAAGTGGACTTGCCAATGCTTATTTCCTTGCGAAGGAAGGGAAAGATGTCATTTTACTAGAAAAAGATGAGATTCTTTGTGGAGCAACCGGTCATTCAACAGGGAAATTGACCGTGCAACATGATGTAGTGTATGCCGATTTAATTAAACAGTTTGGTCGTGAAAATGCAAAGTTGTATTATGAAGCGAATCGGCAAGCTGTGCTGTTTGGGGAATCCATCGCTGAAGGTGATGAACTTCGAAACGCAGATTCCATCTTGTTCTCGCAATCAAAATACGGAACTGAAAAACTTCAAGACGAGATGAAAGCATATGAGGAGATTGGTATTCCGGGAGAACTCGGAAGGAACAGTGAACTTCCACTAAAAACAGAAGCTACATTGACAATTAAACGCGAAGCACAACTACATCCTGTACGATTCGGTCAGCATCTAGCTAAATTAGCAGTGCAAGCTGGTGCCCGTATTTATGAAAAGACGGATGTCCGGTTAATGGATTTAAAAAAACGCGTAGTGTACACAAGTAGTGAGCACGAAATTCAATTCTCCAACCTCTCATTGTGCACGCATTATCCAATTGAAGCGCTGCGAGGTTTGCAAATTTTAAAGTTAAGCGTCAATCGCTCCTATATCGTGTCATGCTATGCAAACATGCCACTTCAAGGGCAGTATATTTCAGTAGATAACCCGAAACGTTCAGTCCGTACCGTATATATTGACGGAAAGACCCATTTCTTACTAGCCGGCGAATCCCATGTAGCAGGAACGGAAAAAGCGACTCAAATTCATTATGAAACGTTATCGTTTGAATTACGGAATACGTACCAACTAGAAGCCTTGAAATATGGCTGGTCTGCCCAAGACCCATCTACACCTGACCTAATCCCTTATGCGGGTATCATTTCTTCTAGCATGCCGTATGTATACATTAATACGGGTTTCCGAAAATGGGGCTTGTCAAACGCCATTGCCAGTGCGCGCATTATTACTGACCAAATCGTTGGACGTGAAAACAAAGCGATATCTTTATATGCCCCGGATCGCACAGGTTTTGGATCGTTCCTTTTACAAGCTTTGCGCAATACTGGACTTGTAGTAAAAGAGTTTACGGGCGGCCATATTACACGAACCGATTCTCCTATATGTACACACATGGGGTGCAGGACACGTTGGAATGAAGCGGATCAGACGTGGGACTGCCCATGTCACGGTTCCCGCTTTCGTACAGACGGTTCTGTCCTAGAAGGACCTGCTACTAAACCACTCGATTTGAATTGAGCCACTTTTCAAGTATACTGACGAAAAGGGGTGTAAGGGATGTCTGTCAGAGAGATTAAAAGAAAGTACACGACGATGGACGACCGTTATCCATTTAATTTGGACATTGTTCGTAGGTTTGACGGATTAGCATTTTCCGCACCCGTGACAATTATTGTCGGTGATAATGGTTGTGGAAAGACGACGTTATTAGAAGGAATTGCTGCTGCAGCGGGAAGCATTTTAATTAGCGGAGAGCATATGGAAAAGGACCATTCGCTCTCTCCAGCATTTGAACTTGCAGAAGACTTGAAGATTATCTGGTCCTTGAAATCGAATAATGGCTTCTTTTTTCGCGCAGCAGATTTCATTACATATACGCGAAGTATTGCAACAATGCGTGAAGATGCACGAGCAAAAATAGAGGAAATAAAGCAACGAGATCCATATAGCCTAGAAGTTTTGCCGTATGCAAAAACGTACCATGAACTACGTAGTCTTTACGGAGAAGGATTGGAAAAACGTTCACACGGAGAAAGTTTTTTCGACTTATTTCAAGCAAGATTTCGACCTGGAGGTTTTTATATTCTGGACGAACCGGAAGCACCTTTGTCGCCGCAAAATCAGCTGACACTTCTTGCGATGATACATGAGATGACGAAAGAAGGAGCTCAGTTCCTTATTGCTACTCATTCCCCCATCATGATGGCTTATCCGTACGCCGATTTGTATGAAGTGCAAAATGGTGTTCTGGAGCCGGCTATATTTGATGAACTGTCACATGTTCAGATAACGAGAGATTTTTTGCATACACCCGATCGCTATTTACGTCATTTATTCAACTAAATTTCTAACACCACTATACTTATTGCAAAAGTAAAATACCGCATGGAAACGAGGTTATGATAACCAAGCTTCATGCGGTATTTTTTGTCCCTCATATCACTTTTATTTCAATGCTTCCGTTAAAATCGGGACGATTTGTTTCTTACGGGAAACGACACCTTTAAAGATTGCAGTATTGTTTGTTAGCCCTACATTGAATGCCGCACACGCACGTTCAGCAGCTTGTCCAAGAGCAATGACAGTTGAATCATTGTTTAGAATATCCGTCACAACAAATAGGAAGAGTGACAGGTCCTTCTCTTCAATAATACTGTTTAACAATACTTCAAGCTCTGATTGACGGTCTAATACATCGTTCACTTCAATGGCATTCACTTGAGCGATTTCAATCTTTGCATCACCGATTGTAAATTCTTTTGCGTCTAGAGAGACGAGTTCTTCAAGGGACTTGCCGCTTAAATCCGCTCCCGCTTTTAACATTTCCAAGCCGTACACTTCTGCGTCAACATCTGCAATTGCTGCAAGTTCCTCAGCTGCTTTGCGATCCTCTTCGGTAAATGTTGGGGATTTGAATAACAGGGAATCCGAGATAATTGCTGATAGCATAAGGCCTGCAATTTCTTTCGGAATCTCTACATCATGTTCTTTGTAAAGCTTCTTCAAAATCGTTGCCGTACAACCAACTGGCTCAGCACGGTAGTACAGTGGATCTGCCGTTTGGAAGTTTGCAATACGGTGGTGGTCAATGACTTCAATCACTTGAACTTCTTCAATGTCATCCACACTTTGTTGTTTTTCGTTGTGATCGACAAGGATGACTTGTTTTGTTTCAGAAGCTGCCGTTTCAATTAATCTCGGTGCTTCAAAACCAAATTGCCCTAGAGCGTAAGCAGTTTCACCAGAAATGGAGCCAAGACGAACCGCTTCGGCATCCATTCCGATTTGTTGTTTTAAATACGCATAGCTGATTGCCGATGTGATGGAATCGGTATCAGGGTTTTTATGTCCAAATACTAATACTTTACTCATAAGTATCCTCCTACTATTGTTTATCTTCCTACATATTCTATCACAAAGATTTGCTGAACAAAATTGCTGCTAGCTCTTCTCTGTTTACGATGAAATCCGCAATTGTGTACTGGTCTAATACTGCTAAATAGGCTAAGAGTGCTTCTTGCAGAGCACCTTTTAGCCGACAAGCAGGCGTAAGGACGCAAAGATTGCCTTCAGGTTTAAAACATTCTACAAGATGAAAGTCGTCTTCTGTCTTCCTTACGAGCTCGCCAACATTAATATGTTCCGGTTTCACATTCAACCGGACACCGCCGCCACGCCCACGAACCGTTTCAACTAGCCCCATCTTGCCTAATTCATGAACAACCTTTGTTAGATGATTTTTTGATATGCCATACGTGTCCGATATCTCTTGAACGCGTGATAGCTCACCAAATTCTTTAGTACCTAAATAGATCAGTACGCGCAATGAAAAATCCGTATATAAAGTCAAACGCATAACATCACCGCTCTTTCACATTTTATTATAGCGATTATGACAGGAAGGTGAAAGGTATGTGTCTAAAAATAGAACTCTACATTAAAGTTATATATAAAATATATCTTTAAACAACATAATCGTTTATTGTGGAATTAACAAAACAAGAAAGGTTGTGCACTACATGCTCTCTCAACAAACAATCGATATTGTAAAGTCAACAGTACCCGTTCTTGAACAACACGGAAAAACGATTACGACCGTTTTTTATAAAAATATGTTTGAAGCGCATCCAGAACTATTGAACATTTTCAATCACACAAACCAATCAAAAGGTCGCCAACAAACTGCTCTTGCCAATGCGGTATATGCAGCAGCGGCAAATATTGATAACCTTGGCGCCATTATTCCTGCGGTTATTCAAATTGGCCACAAACACCGTTCATTAGGAATTCTGCCCGAGCATTTTCCAATCGTGGGATATCATCTTCTCGGAGCCATTAAAGAAGTCCTTGGTGATGCTGCAACTTCTGAGATTATTGAGGCTTGGGGCGAAGCGTACGGAGTTATTGCTGATGCATTTATTGGTATTGAAAAAGACATGTACGACAAAGCGGAAGATACAGCAGGCGGTTGGAGACTGTTCAAGGAATTCACTGTCGTTAATAAAGTACAAGAAAGCGACGTCATCACTTCTTTCTATTTCAAACCGGTTGACGGTAGGGAACTGCCTTCCTTTAAACCTGGTCAATACATTACAGTCCGCTTCTCTATTCCAGGTGAGGACTACATGATTAATCGACAATACAGCTTATCGCAAGCTCCTGGGAAAGATACATTTAGAATCTCTGTTAAGCGGGAAGATGCGTGCGAACCGATGGGGAAAGCATCCGTTCACCTTCACAAGCAGTTACATGTCGGCGACACGATCGAAATTAGTGCACCTGCAGGAGATTTTTATCTTGATACAGACAGCAAGACACCTGTGACGTTAATTAGTGGAGGGGTAGGCATTACGCCAATGATGGCAATGGTTCAGACGATTGCACTACAATCACCTGAACGTCCTGTTGCATTCCTTCATTCTGCACGCACACGGAACCACCAAGCATTTGATGAAGATCTGCGCAATATGGATCAAGACTTAACAAACTACACATACGAAACGCTTTATTCTGAAGAAGGAGATGGGTTCATCACACGTGAATTCCTAGCGCAACACGTACTAGCAGGCAGCGATGTCTATGTCTGTGGTCCAACTCCATTCATGCAAGCGGTCATTTCCGGATTAGTCGCGAATGGTGTTGCCAAAGAACAGATTCACTATGAATTCTTTGGACCTGCTGAAGAACTAACACTTGTAACTGCATAAAACAAAGCGCAGCGTCCTTAAACAAAGACTGCTGCGCTCAGAGTGTAGACAAAGTTGATTTTTTACTTTGCCTACACTTATTTAATGAAATTTGTGATACATATAAAGTCCTTCAGCCTGATTGAAAACGCTTGTCAGTTGGAAGGCAGTCTAAGTTCGGGACGTCCTGTCCCAACGACTGCATGACCTGCATCGTGCAGGCCCGCCCGAAGTCAAGCGAAGACGCGAATAGAACTAAAGTTCATGAGCGGACGAGCGCGACGAGCAACAACGGATGCGAGCGTTTGTCAACAGGCTGAACGCAGCCTCCTTACACAAGGACGGCTGCGTTTTGTTGTTCGATTTTGGCAATGTAATCGATCGATATTCGATTAAACTCGTCAGGCTGATCGATGTTACATACATGCCCGGCATTTTTTATTGCTATATATTCAAAGGTCTTACTCATTTTGACAACTTTTTCTACAGGTGGGATGAAAAGGTAGTCTTCATCTCCCATTAAAAACAAGGTTGGAATGGACGTTGTTGACATTTGCAATCGCGACAAGTAAGGATTTATGAGGTGGGTCAATGAGAACCATTTGACGAATTCTTTTTGGCACATTTTTTTCGCTTCATTCACAAAAACCATACGCGATTCCTCATGCTCTTTGCGCGGCATGATAATATATGCTAACAGCTTGTACAATAACATGTAAGGGACTATTCGTTTAGACACATTGCCGACAAACAACAAAAATTTTGTACGGACATCCAGTCGGATGATAGCGCCACCTAATACGAGCGATTTCACTCGGCTTGGAAAATTGTCCGCCATTGTTTGGGCAACTATTGTTCCTAATGACATTCCGACAACGTGCGTCTGTGGCACTTGCAATTCATCTAACACATCAATAACTTCCTTTGAAATATCTGCAAAGCTGTCGCCTTTTTTCCAGCGACCCCTCTCTGATTTCCCGTGGCCACGAAGATCGACTAACAGTATATTGTAGTGTTTCCGATATTCACGTATTTGCTTGAACCAAACCGAAGAACTTCCACCGGCACCATGAATAAATGTAACCCATGGAGCTTCTTCTGCTTTTACATACGTTCGATAGTGAATCAAGTGCTTCATCCTTTCGCCAAATGGATGTCGTATCACATGACTATCCTTCACTCAAGTAAGCGAATAGAGATCTATGCAAGACATCATTTGAGAATAGCTGTAGTTTTCACTACTCCTTTACCATTAAACCATCGTGCGACTCCGACTGACAACCAATTGTGTAGTCCCACAAGTGAAGTTATGTCGAGTTTTTGACAAAAAGAAAGATTGCTACCAGACAAAATCCGGAGCAATCTTGTTTTTCATTGACTAGTATCGATTTGCTTTTTTTGGTAGTTTGAATGATGTATAAATCAAGATTCCCGAAAGCAGTAATCCGATATAGCCGATAAATGGATAGAGGTGCGCGACAAGGTTTTTAAATCCGAAAAAGCTTAATGCAAATCCAATGATCAAAGTAATCAGCACGAATGATCTGAACGTTTTTGTGCCGATTGTTGTAAAACGTGCTCCAAATGCATAAAACATACTTACAGCTGTGTTAAAAATCATTCCGTACAACACAAATGCCATTAAGGTTGCAAGAATTGGTGAGATGTCATTGATGATCGCTAACATTGGCAAGTCCGCGTCCCCTACTACGTCGACTTTTGAGAATATCGCCAAATGAGATAGTAAAATCATAATACCAAGTCCAAGACCACCAACTAACCCACCAAGTGCAGCTGTTCTTTCATCCTTCTCTGCGCCACCCATGACGAGCGACATCGACGCCCCAACTGCAATATTAAAGGAAACATAATTGATACCCGAGATAAACCAATTTGGCAATGTCGTATCCACTTCATTGGCAATTGGATTAAGTGCAGCAAACGATTGATCCATCGTCGTCAAGCAATAGACGGATACAACAATGACCGCTAAAATTAGAAAAGGTGTAATACTACCGATAACTCCTACAACTTTATCGACATTCAATAGAATTGTTGCAAATACAAGAATGACCATTAGTAAACTACCGACAAATGACGGTAATCCGAATTGCTGCTCAAGGTTTGAACCCGCACCAGCAACCATGACGACACCTACGCCAAAAAGTGTCAAGATAATAATAAAATCAATCACCAGTCCAATGTAGAAACCACTAATCTTATAGATGACCTCTTTATGTGATTTCGTCTGCATCCGGCTACCAAGTCTCGTCAATATCATTCCTATGTACGCAAATAAAGCTGTAGATATTATTGCCGCCGCAATCCCCATGAAACCGAAACTAGTAAAGTACTGCAAAATCTCTTGACCGGAAGCAAATCCTGCACCGACAATAATCCCGATGAAAGCGCTTCCCATTTTTAACACTTTTTTCACATTTTGTCCCCCCTATGTTGTTAGCAATTCACACTATGTATGTACGAAATAATTAGAAATTTTAGTACATATTTAGCAATCCCGTCTTAATCTACCATGCATTTGCTTTCATTTCAAGAACATTACGTATTATACGTCCCTTTCAATCATTTTCAATTGACAGATTTAACGAGCGAAATGAAAGGACTGCTCCATTTAAGAGCAGCCCACTACACATCATTTATTTAGTAGTTGCTTTGATTCGCGAATGAACGCCGGTAAGTCATCAGGTGTCCTGCTCGTCACGAGCTGATTATCGCAAACGACAACTTCTTCATCTAAGAACTTCGCACCTGCATATTCCATATCCACTTGGATGGATTTGTAGCCTGTCGCATGTCGTCCTTCTAGCGTTTTTGCTGTAATGAGAAGCTGTGGACCATGGCAAATTGCAAAAACCGGTTTACAATCGTCCATAAATTTCTTCGCAAACTGGACAAATCGATCATCTGCACGAAGCTGATCCGGTGAAAAACCACCAGGTATGAAAAGTGCGTCAAAGTCGGCTGCGTTAACTTCGTCAATTCCTTTGTCAATCGTTACCGTCGTTCCGTCGCTCTTTCCTTTCACTTCCTTGCCTGCCTCTTTTTCAATGGTCACTACTTCGTGACCAGCCTCTTTGAAAGCGTCAGCAGGTTGTGTGTACTCAGAGTCTTCGAATAGGTTTGTAATGACTGTAGCTATTTTCGCCATTTGACTAATCATCCTTTCATATTTCGTAAGCCCTACTACTATTCCACAGTATCCATCATCTAAACTTATGGCCGATATTTTGAGACATAAGGATTATCTTTTTCAAAAAAACGCCAAGGATAATGAACCGCCTCCCCGGAGTTACCGATCCCTACGCGCGGGCCTGTTTCAATTTCCAATGTTTCCGAACCTTTCGCAAGGAACAATGGTTGTTCTGTCCATCGATGGCCATAATAATGCATCGTCACGCCTAAAGCTTTTGACAGCTTACCAGGGCCATTCGTCCAATCCTTCATTTTCAACTTTTCACCCCGGTTCTCTTGCATCAAGTGAAGCCCTTCTACCGGTTCAGCTGCACGAAGTAGAACTGCATGAGGAATCCCCCTCGGTCCACAGACGACATTCATTAAGGTGTGTGTATGCATTTGATACGTATACACATACCCCGGTTCGTCAAACATAATTTCCGTCCGCTTCGTCCGTCGATTCCCATAACTATGTGCAGCTCGATCTTCCGGGCCGTGATAGGCTTCCGTCTCAACAATCCTGGCAACAATGAGCCCGTTAGGTGTCTCATGGACAATCAACTGGCCAACAAGTCGCTTCGCTAGTTCAAGCACAGGGGCTTCAAAAAACGTTTGATCGAGTGGTTCGTACATGTTAATTCCTCCTTCACGTCCCTTTATTATGTAAAAACCATCCTGTATACTCAAGAAAAATGGTGAAGGATGAGATACATGGAACAACTCCAAGAAGCACTACGAAAATTTTCTGAAGAACGTGGTTGGACAGGCAACCGAGATGCACGCAATCTGGCAATATCCATATCACTTGAAGCGAGTGAACTCCTTGAACACTTTCAATGGCAGTCACCTGAGGAAGCGGTGGCTGCAAGAAGAGATGAAATTGCAGAAGAAGCAGCAGATGTACTCATCTATTTGGTACAGTTTGCAGATGCGCTGAATATCGACTTGCTTGAAGCAGCCCGTGCCAAAATGGCTAAAAATGCAGAGCGGTTTCCGATTGGTTGATTGAGGAGAGGGTGATGAGGCAAGTAGTTCGTGCATGGCGGACAAAGCCTACTGCAAGTTCTCGTTAGAAGCTGTTTAGCCAAAAATCGCATGAAGCCAAGTATCGAATTGGTTTCATGCGATTAGATTTATCGTTCATTCAACTAAATGAACATTCTTTCATGACAATCCTTGTCCTTCTGCAAATTCCTTGTACATGGCGTGCGAATGCATCAACTCACTATGCGTGCCAATCCCAGTAATACGACCGGCTTCTAGGAATATGAGTTGATCGGCGTCAATAACAGTCGATAAGCGATGGGCTATGATGAGGGTTGTTCGACCTTCCATTAACCGTTGCAATGCTTCCTGCACATGCGTCTCAGAACCACTATCCAAATTGGACGTCGCTTCGTCTAACAGCAAGATTTCAGGGTCATGCAACAATGCTCTGGCAATTGCAATACGCTGGCGTTGCCCTCCAGACAATTTCATACCCCGCTCGCCCACAAGTGTGTCAAAACCATCTTCCATCTCGTCAATGAATTGAAGCGCATTTGCCGCTTCGGCTGCTCCACGGATTTCATCCAAGGAAGGACGTCTTTCCAGTCCATAAGCGATGTTATCTACAATGGTACCGCTTAACAACGGACTTTCCTGGGATACATAGCCGATTCGTTTTCGCCAATCACCTAACGCAATAGCCTCAATTGGCGCGTCACCGATGAATACACCACCTTCAGTTGGCACATAAAATCGTTCAATCAGTGAAAAGATTGTTGTTTTCCCTCCACCACTTGGTCCAACAAAAGCGGTTACAGAACCTGGTCTAGCTTGGAATGTGATATTTTGTAGCACTTGCTTGCCTGATTCATAAGCAAAGTCAACAGCGCGAAACTCGAGGATGCTCTTATCAATGACGGAAGTCCCTTCAGCTCGTTCACTGTCCATACGCAATATTTGTTGTATACGCTCTGTTGCACCTACCGCTTTTTGAAAAATTGTAAAGACCTGAGCCATTTGTGCAAACGGAATAATGATTTGAAACATAAGAAAAATGATAGCGACGAGTGTCCCTGCAGTTAAATCTCCTTTGGCCACTTGAGCGCCACCGTAGCCAAGGATGACGACTAAAATGCTCATCATGACGAGGGTCATTACAGGGGATATAATCGCTTGAATTTTCGCTTCTTTTAATCCGAAGGTAAACAAAGAGCGAATGGCCTGTTCACCTTTTTCCCCTTCACTCTTTTCAGCACGATATGCTTTCACGAGACGGATATCTCCTAATACACGTCCAAGATGCCCCGAGAACTTTGCCATTTCGCCTTGCGTCGCTCTTGCAATCTTATGCATAATCCGACCAAGCGGGAAAATGATTGCCATACTAATTGGAATACTGACAAGCATGATCAGCGTCATTTTCCAATCCAACACAAACAAAATTGCGACAGCACCGATAATTGAAATGATACCCGTTATGAAAGATACGAGATGATCGGAAACCAATTGTTTCAACATCGTCGTATCTTGTGTAATCCGACTCATCGTCTCGCCTGTTTCATTGTCATCGTAATACGAAACCGGGAGTCTCAATATCTTCGACCACAACTTCCCTCGTAAATCAGCGACAATCGTTTCACCGATGAACGCCAGTAAGTAGTAGGATACACCCCCTAATACCGCCTGGAGAATAAAAACTGCAAACAAAAAAATCGCTGTCTGCCAATTAAATGACGCTGTTGTTAAAGAATCGACCAATTGCTTTGTCACGAGCGGAACAGCAAGACTTGCCCCTGTAGAAAGCAATGCAAGAAAAAGCGCAAGCACTGTCTTTCCTTTCGGCCACTTTAACTGTTGCAATAAAGCAAAGAATTCCTTCATCGATCCTTTCGTTTGGACCGTACTATCCATGTTGACACCTCACAACTCCTATAAAAATACATTCAATAGTAAACAGGATTTCATTTAAATGGTTACTGTAAAAGTTCGTACACATTTTTCAATTATCTCTTTCTTGGGCTACGAACCTCGACACTACTTTCAATTCCCAACTTCTCAAGCCACTTCTTCACTTCTGCAGGACTTTGTAACACGAGCACATCTGCATTGACACGTTCCATCATTCGGTAGACACCTGGCCGTTTCTTTTTCGGATACGTCCATATAAATTTTATAAATTCCCAATCCACTTTTTCTGGACATCCTGGTGCCATATCCGGCCGTGTCTTCCCTCGGTTTTGCCATCTACGTTTGAATACACGGGCTAAACAAAGCCAATTTGGAAAATCGAGAAAAATGACCAAGTCGGCGTACTGCGCTCGCATTTCAATTGTGGAATTAAAATTGCCATCGATGATCCATGCTGGCTGTTCTAACTCACACTGAAGCTTTTCCCGGAATTCGGATTTTGGGGTTGGCACCCATCCTTCGTTCCAAAAGAGGGCATCCAGGTGAATGACAGGCAACTTCAGTTTCTCGGCGAGTGCCACGGACAGTGTGGACTTCCCTGCACCACTACAACCAATGAGCAAGATGCGTTTACTATCCATCTTGTCCCTCCTCTATTTGCTGTAACAGTTTGCCGATTGCTAACCAATCTGCTTCTAGATCCGGTCGATGAGAAGGGCGATAGAAAACAGATGCAGGGTGAAAAGTAGGTACAAGTCGATAGGCCTTTTCCGTCCAGCTAAACGTCGGTTCATCCAATGACTGCAAGCAGCGGACGGGTTGCTCAAGTAATTGCCCGTGTAATTCCGTAACTTTCGCTTCTTTACCGAGCAACCTTTGTAAACCGACATTCCCTAACGTTACAATTAGCTTGGGCTGAACATTCGCGATTTCATAGTCAAGGATCGGCGCATGCGCAATAATCTCCTTCTGCGTTGGCGGACGATTGTACTTTCTTGTCGTCTTTGTCCCATCTCGTTCTCGTTTCTCTCCCCATTTGTACGGTCTACTTCGCACAGCGCTTGTAATATAGACATCTTCACGTGTTAATCCGATTGTTGCGAGAGATTTCATAAGCTCTTTTCCTGCACGTCCAATGAAGGGGATACCATCGACAACCTCAAATTCTCCAGGAGCCTCACCAATAAGCATCAGTTTAGGATGTTGTGGACCTTCTCCATACACAAACCCTTCGACCGGAAATCCTTCAATTCGTTCCTTGCCCAATTGCGCAATGTTTTCAGGTATGCGAAACATTGATCCACTCCCTTTCAGCCTTGTTTCTAACAGATGTACCTGTCTATTCCCTTTCTACACAATTTTAGTTTTACTTGTGGAATTGGATTCGAATAATTTGTACGAACGATGCTCTTATTCGCTTATCATCGAATGTGCCAATGCACGTTCAACACTGTTTGCAAAATTACTGCCTGCTCCCCAATCAAATCTAAAGAAGACACCTTCAGAACTGCCAGCTGCAACAACGTGAACACGAGTTACACCATCGAAATTATCGATTGTCGCCGTTATAGATGCCCGATTATTTGAACGCATATAGTATTTTTCCATGATTAAGACATGCATTTCCGATTCACCGACTGCTCTTTCATAATGATCTACTAATGTACCACTTATACTACCTTGTAGGATAGCAGATTGGATAGCATCTACTGCTTCGCGAGGTGTTATACGGACATTGAAATTTTTAATAGACATATGATTGCCCCCTTTATCTAGTTATGTACGAAAGAGGGTGCTAATTGGTTTCGTTTAGGCATTGTTTAAGACAGGGATCACGATAGGCGCGCGGTAAAGTTTTCGAAGCTCATTTTAAAATCTTAGTATTAGTAATAAACTATAAATCACCACTATAAAAAACCGCATACATAAGAGACATGAATCCCTTACATTATGCGGCTTACGTAATTTATTCTAGTTCAAGCTGTTTCGTTTCCGTTCCGAGTATGATTACAGCAAGGACACCAATAATGATCGCTCCGCAAAAAATGCCAAATATGATTCCGAAGCCGAATCCCTTAGCCACTAGCGAACCAACAAGCAACGGGCCGAATATTCCTCCAATCCTTCCGACAGCAGCGGCCATCCCTGACCCTGTCCCCCGTACGGATGTCGGGTATTGTTCAGGTGAATACGCATACAAAGCACCCCACGCCCCTAAGTTAAAGAAAGAAAGAAAAGCGCCCGACAGTAGAAGCATGGACAACGATTCTGCATTTCCGAATGTAAGCGCACTAATCGCGGTGCCGAGCAAATAAGTCGATAAGACAAATTTACGCCCCGTCTTTTCAATTAACCATGCTGCCGTGAAATATCCAGGTAATTGCGCCAGCGTCATAATGAGAACATATTTGAAGCTGTGAATCATGTCAAAGCCTTTCATGACCATGACGCTTGGCAACCATAAAAACATACCATAATAGGAGAAAACGACTGTGAACCATACAATCCATAACATCGTCGTTTTCCGTGCATATGGTTTGGACCATATGAGCTTCATCTTGGCACCGAATGATTGTTTCGGTTTTCCTGCTCGCTCAAATTTCGGTGAATCCGGCAAGTTGCGACGCAAATAAATGGCGTAAAATGCAGGAAGCGCAGTTAAGACAAGCGCAATTCTCCAACCATATTCAGGAATGATGAAATATGCAATGAGCGCAGCAATCAACCAACCTGCAGCCCAGAAACTTTCCAATAATACAACAACACGTCCTCGTTCCTTTGCGGATACACTTTCCGCTACGAGTGTAGAAGCAACTGGTAATTCCCCACCTAGCCCTGCCCCAATGACGAATCGGAGTGCAAGAAAAACGGTTAGTGTTGTTGTAAGTGCTGATAGTCCGCTTGCTAACGAAAAGAGGATGAGTGTCAGCATAAAAACATTTTTTCGGCCGATGCGATCTGCTAGCATGCCAAAACCTAATGCACCGACTGCCATTCCAATAGAATTGACACTACCTACCCATCCCATTTCAGTAGGCGACAGTTGCCACTCAACTGCTATCGCTGCAATAATGAACGAAAGAATACCGACATCCATTGCATCGAACATCCAACCCGTTCCAGAAATCACAAGTAATTTATTCCGGGAAATCCCCGGTTGTTCTTTTTTCACAATTTGTTTACCCCTCGCTGCATAGTTTGCTGTCATGACACTTGTCATTATACTCTCAATCGAGATCGTTAGACAACCCTTATTTTTAGTTTGAACCAACACCTACATTACATACAAACAACAAAAAAAGAGCTGCTCACCATGATTGGCGAACATGCTCTCTTGTAGGTTATGAGTTGAAATACACACAAATATTACAGTTATTCATCTTTTTAATAGGGATATCCATATCGTAAATTTCTTTTAATGCTTCAGAGTTAATGATTTCATCCGTAGGACCATCTTTGACAACGCGACCTTCTTTCAGTGCCACTATGCGGTCTGAATAGACAGAAGCGAAATTGATGTCATGCAAAACAATGACGACCGTCTTGCCGAGATCGCTAACTAAGCGGCGCAAGATCTTCATAATTTGCACGGAATGTTTCATGTCAAGGTTGTTCAATGGTTCATCCAATAGAATGTAGTCCGTATCCTGTGCAATAACCATTGCAATAAATGCACGTTGACGCTGCCCGCCGGACAATTCATCCATGTATTCATGCTGCATATCCATTAATCCCATATATTCCATCGCTTGTTCAACCATGCGGATGTCTTCGGCATTCAACTTACCACGTGAGTAAGGGAAACGCCCAAAAGAAACCAATTCACGGATTGTCAGTCGTACATTCATGAAATTGGACTGTTTTAAGATGGATACGCGCTTTGAGAATTCATTGGATTTCATCTTGTCAACGTGTTTGTTATCCAATAATACTTCTCCTGTATCCGCATCGACTAGTCGGCTTACCATTGAAAGTAAAGTCGATTTCCCTGCTCCATTCGGACCGATGAAAGAGGTGATTTTCCCACGATGTATATCGACATTCACCTTCTCAACGACCACTTTTTTTCCATAGAACTTTGACAACTCACGGACTTGGATCATGAAGATCGACTCTCCTTTAATAGTAAATAAATGAAATAGACACCGCCGACAAAGTTGATGATGACACTGAGTGTAGTCGAGAACGTAAAGATTCGTTCAACAACCCATTGGCCTCCAACTAACGCAATAACACTCATGACCGATGCCCCTGCAATCAGCATTGAATGTTTATAGGTTTTAAAGAATTGATACGATAAGTTCGCAACGATTAATCCAAAGAATGTAATCGGGCCAACTAAAGCCGTCGAAACCGAAATAAGGATTGCCGAAATGATGAGCATTGATTTTACGAGTCGATCGTAACTCACCCCGAGATTGATGGCGGTATCACGACCGAGTGATAGTACATCTAGCTCGTTAAATGATCTTGCACCGGCAATGAAAGTAAGGATGACAATTCCTAATGCCCACCATACCAACTCTCCACTTACATTGTTGAAACTCGCAAACATTTTATCCTGCACCCGGAAAAATTCATTTGGATCAATGAGCACTTGTAGAAATGTTGAGATGCTTTGGAAAAACGTTCCGACAATAATTCCGACAAGCAACAGGAAGTAAATCGGCCGCTTCCCTCCACGGAATAGAAAACGGTACAAAATAAGCGCAAACACTACCATTGTCAACACAGATAAGATGAAATTGACATGTCGGTTGACGATTGTAATGTGGTCAGAACCTAGGAAAAAGATGACGACCGTTTGAAGTAACAAGTACAATGAATCCAATCCCATTATACTCGGCGTCAAAATACGATTATGTGTGATCGTCTGGAAGATTACCGTCGAGTACGCAATCGCGACACCCGTCAACACCATCGCAATCACCTTGATGGCCCGTCGTGGCAAAGCATAATCAAAGCTGCCATTTAAATCATGGAATAAATATAAGGCACAAAAACCTAACGCTAAAACAGAAAGGATTGTCAATTTAGTCGCATCACGCATACGCTTTCCTCCTAAACAACAAATAGAGGAAAATTCCACTTCCGATGACGCCTACCATTAAACTTATGGAGATTTCATACGGATAAATAAGAACCCTTCCTAAAATATCGCATATTAGGAGGAATATCGCCCCTAATAGTGCGGTGTGTGGCAATGTCTTTTTCAATTGATCGCCATGAAAGATTGACACGATGTTCGGAATAATTAATCCTAAAAACGGAATCATTCCGACCGTCAAAATGACAGTCGTCGTAACAAGTGCCACCAATATTAACCCAATATTGACAATACGTTTGTAAGCGAGACCTAAGTTCTTGGAAAAGTCTTCTCCCATCCCCGCGACTGTAAACCGATTTGCATACAAATACGTAATGATTAGCACGGGAATGCTTATGTATAAAAGTTCGTATCGTCCTTTCATAATCATAGAGAAATCACCTTGTAGCCACGATGACATATTTTGAATGACGTTCGCTTTGTATGCGAAAAATGTCGTAATGGACGATAAGATGTTTCCAAACATTAACCCAACAAGTGGTATGAAAATAGCATCTTTGAATTTAATACGGTCCAATATCTTCATGAACAGCAACGTCCCCGCTAGTGCAAAAGCAAATGCAACAATCATCTTTTCAAGCGTTGTAGCACTCGTAAACAACAACATGGATACTAAGATGCCTAGCTTGGTTGCATCCAATGTACCTGCAGTAGTTGGTGACACAAATTTGTTTCGACTTAGCTGCTGCATAATTAGACCTGCAATACTCATTCCTGCTCCAGCAAGGAGAATTGATACTAATCTGGGAACCCGGCTGATTAGGAAAATTTCAGTCTCCTGTGAATTAAAATCCAAGAGATCTAACGGGTTAATAGAACTCACTCCAACGAATAACGAGAGAAATGAGAATAGAATAAGTGCAATAACTAAATAACGTTTCTTCATAGAGGGCTCCAGTGTTTTATTTGCTACCAAGTTGACTAATCTACTGAAAACGATTATCAATTAGGTGCAAATCCAATTATATCAGTTGTATATAGTGTGTCAACCTCTACTTGAAAATGATTATCAATGAATAATACAACTTTCTCAAACAACTAAACACCTCCTTGGTTACAACAGTCTTCTACGAGTTATGGCAGTTTATCAACAAAACGCTCTGCAAACGAAAAAAGCTAATACGATGGATCGCTGATCATACTAACGTCCAATCGTATTAGCTATAACATCATTCAAGAAATCTTATTCTTGCCCTTCCTCTTGCATTATTTCCTCTAGATCGACTGCGTTATCAATGACTTCTTGTGGAACGGCAATTTCTTCGATTTCATTGATTTTTGTAAGTACAGATTTTATTTTTTGTACCATATGCATTTCTTCGCCATCAACCTTCATTGTTAAATCCATATCCATGTCAAATGCATTTGTATAATAGGTTTCTTTATCGATATTAATCGTCACATTCAATTTTTTGACATCCATATTTTCATATACTTCGGCTTCTTCTTCAGAAAATCCACCTTCAGCAGGCATCGCTTGGCCAATTAGTTCTTTTATTAACCCGCTTAACTTATCTCCTGAAGCAGCAAGTGTCAAAATATATTCATCATCTGTTTGTTCAAATGTAAAATCATCCTTAAACTCTTTAAACATCTTCATATCTAGCGTCGGATCTGTTTCCCCGCCCATTTGCGCCATCAGTTCATCATACATCTCTTTAGGCATCTTAATCCATTCGCCCATTTCTGGATCATTCACATAAAATCCAGTATCAGTCATGTACATTTCCATATCCATTGCACCAAGATCACCCATGTCCATACTCATCTTTTGGTGCATTGCTATTGGATCTACAATCATATCCATATCCATTTTAATTTTGCTATCCATATTTAGATCTTGACCTGGAATTGTCATCTTCTGTTCAATGTCCATTACCGCATTCATGCTCTTTTGTTCAGCTGAAACTTCCATTGCTTTACTATATACTTCTTGCGCTGTCATTTTACTTTCGTTTTTTACTTCTACCTTCTTGCCCGTTTCCGGATCTGTTTTCGGCTCTGCAGCTGATCCACAAGCAGCTAAACCTACTGCGAGAACGCCAATACCTAACCCTTTTAGCCATTTCTTCATAATTTGTTCGCTTCCTTTCAGCTTTCTATTTTTCTTACAGTTAATCATACGGAGCGGAACGAAAAGGGTTCCATTATTCTTCACATTTCTACTATTTGAATCCTTCATCCTATGCATGAATTCATGACTTTTTTCATTCAATTAAGCGAGCCTTACCTACTCCAAATGACCAATCCATACAACATTCCATCCTACGTTTCGCTTCACTCAACATGCGCTTGTCGATTTATGGAATGTGCGTTTGTTATCCATCGAATTCACAATTTATTCGATTGGATAGCTCGAGTTATCGATCGGATAGACAAAGTTATCGCCAATTTTGGACCTTTGATTCATTGTTCCTTCTTACCAACAAACCACTATTGCAAAAGGCATTTCTGTGCGACAACATAAGTCAGACTACATTTAAAATCCGCTTTACTAAAATCCTGTTTAGCATGATACATTAACACAGCATTTCGGTACACTTTGGAGTATCAATGTTTAACTTTATGTAAATCGGGCATACTAATACCATCCCACCCCCCTTTCTCTTTATAGATAAGAACTGCACTGACATGTAACCTTGTCAGTGCAGTTTTTTGTTGTGTACAGACATTTGCTGAATTAGTGACTAACGATGAACGCCTCTAACCTTTTCTTTTCATACGCATCCATTTCAACCGTCATAAGCGTTCCCTCTTCTTCGTATTCGGTCTTTTTAACATTGGCTTTGTCATTTAGATAAGAAACAATATCACCACGATCAAACGGAATGAGCAGCTTGCACGTAATGTATTGCTCAAAAATCTTTCTCTTTATGGCGCCGATTAATTCAACCAAACTGTCCGTTTCTTTCGCAGAAATCCATACACTATCCCCTTCTAGTTTCGGATAAGGTACGTTCGCTAAGTCAGACTTGTTATAGACATTAATCGTCGTAATGTTTTCTACTCCAATATCTTGCAACGTCTCATTCGTTACATCCATCATATACCGGTATTCTTCATTGGACACATCGACAACATGCAATAAAAGATCCGCTTCACTGGCCTCTTCCAATGTCGAACGGAAAGCTTTGACAAGATGATGAGGAAGCTTTGAAACAAATCCGACTGTATCTGTAAGTAAAAACTCTTTGTTATCAGCCAACTTCAAATGCCTAACGGACGTATCCAGCGTAGCAAAGAGCATGTTCTCCTCATACACCTGCTTCGCACTTTCTTCATCCATTAACCGTAATAATCCATTCATTAACGTCGATTTCCCGGCATTCGTATACCCAACAATTGACACGACTGGAATACCGCTCTTCTTCCGTTGCTTACGCTGCGTATCTCTTCGGTCCCGCACTTGCTCTAAATCTTTCCGCAACTTTGCAATCTGATCTTCAATCTTTCGTCTATCGAGTTCCAATTTCGTTTCTCCGGCACCTTTGTTCTGGAAACCGCCCCCTGTACCGCCTCCTTGCCTGCTTAATGAAGCACGTAATCCGACTAATCGAGGAAGCGTATATTGTAGCTGGGCTAGTTCCACTTGCATCCGCGCTTCATGCGTCCTTGCTCGCCTTGCAAAGATATCCAGAATAAGCATCGTCCGGTCAATGACTTTCACCGCAAGTTCTTGTTCTAGATTTCTAATTTGGGAAGGCGATAATTCATCATTGAAGATGACCAAGTTGGCTTCTGTCTCTTCGTAGAAACGTTTTACCTCTTCTACTTTCCCTTTTCCGACATAAAGGGACGAGTGCCTTCGTTCAAGGTTTTGTGTGACCATGCCGACAACTTCTACATCAATCGCTTCCGCTAAATTTTTCAATTCTTCCATTTCATACGCAAAATGCTCAGCATTCTGTTCTTGTACGCCAACAAGAATCGCCCGTTCAATTAACAACTCCATACATCCAAAACCCCTTCCACATCAACTTGTCTATGCTTACTTGTCAGTGGAAATCACCACTTCTTTCAACCGCTCAACCCCACCTTCATGTTCAATAAATCGTAGTGTCACATTGTTAAGCGAGATTGTATGGTTATCGTCGACTTTCGCGGATAATAAAACCGCCCACTCACCCGTCACACCTAATGGGTCTTCAACATGAAATACACATTGCTGTATAACCTTCTTCTCATTGGATTCAACAAGTGCTCCTTCAGCTCTCAGTTTGTCGAAACGGAGCTGCTCCGGCTCTTCCCACTCAATGAAAAACGGGTAAGGAAGTTCATTTGAAATCGGTTGATTGATAAAAAGCATCTTCCATCTTTTTATTTCTCCACTCGTGGTTCTTCGTTGGGCGTCCAACACACCAGATGTCAAGAATCCTTTATTTTGCAACTCTTCGTTAAAGGCTTCTATATTTTCGACAGATAAACAAAGTGTTCCCCAACCCTCTTGAATCTTTACATCGTGTAACAACAGTCTTGTTAGCGGATGGTCAACGCGTTCTGCTAGCTCAAGCTTTTCAACTGCTAACCATTCAATATAAGCATTTTTGACGTACATTAACGCATTATGCGTACCCCATTTCTCATGACGTCCTCCAACAACTGCATGCTGTCCATCTTGTTGCAACTGATCTACGATTTCATCCGGACTTTTATGCGTAAAGTATACGACATGATCCAACTTCAACTGCACGACCCCCTATTACCATTCTTTTCAATAGCGTATCATATGTATACGAACAGTGGCACCTGACAAGACAAAATAAAAACCGTCGGCAGCCAATCGTTTACAAATTGGTTACCCACGGTTCTTTTTAAGTCATTCTTCAAGCATTATCGTTCTTTTTTTACCATTTCCACAGCATCGTAAAATTCTTTGTCAATGTCTGCATTCGGTTTAAATGTCATCAAGCTGACAATCCACGTTACGATTAAACAAATGATGAACCCAGGTACAATTTCATACAGCATATCGGACAACGCTTCAACGTTCCCCCAAATACCGACCGTAATTGCTCCTGCCACCATTCCCCATAACGCGCCTTGCGACGTAAGTTTACGCCAATAAAGGGATAAGATGATAATCGGTCCGAATGCACCACCGAAACCAGCCCAAGCAAACGATACCAGTTTTAAAATCGATTCTTTATTCGGCCAAGCAAGCACCATCGCAATTAAAGAAACGACAAGTACTGCCATCCTACCTAAAAAGACATAATGCTTATCTGTCGCATCCGACTTCATCACGGCTTTGTACAAGTCTTCAATTAACGCTGATGACGTTACAATCAATTGTGAAGAAATCGTACTCATAACAGCTGCCAATACTGCAGCTAGCATAATCCCTGCAATGAGTGGATGGAAAATGATTTGTCCAAGTGCAATGAATACAGTCTCAGGATCAGCTAAGCTGACATCCGGATTTTGTTTGTAATACGCAACACCTACAAGCGCTGTTGCGATTGCACCGAATAAGCTCAATATCATCCAACCGATACCAATGCGACGTGCACTCTTTGTCTCTTTTACTGAACTGATCGCCATAAATCGAACAATGATATGTGGTTGACCAAAATAACCCAAGCCCCAAGCAAGAGATGAAATTATACCTGCAGCTGTTGCTCCTTTTACAATGTTAAAGAAGTCAGGATTTACTTCTGTAATACTTGCTGACGTTTCTGCCAAACCACCCGTCAAAAACAGCCCAACAATGGGAACTAACAGAAGTGCCAAGAACATCGTTAATCCTTGAATGAAATCTGTATAACTTACCGCTAAAAATCCGCCAAAAAGCGTGTATGCGATTACAACTGCCGATACAATTAATAAACCGACATGATAATCCAAGCCAAAAGAACTTAAAAAGAACTTTCCACCTGCTACCATACCTGATGACACATAGAACGTAAAGAACACAAGAATGATTAGTCCTGATGCAATCCGCAATAATCTGGACTTGTCTTTCAAGCGATTCTCTAAGTAACTAGGAATAGTAATGGAATCGTTGGACACTTGCGTATACGAGCGTAGACGCGGCGCTACAAGCAACCAGTTCAAATACGCACCTATCGTTAAACCGACAGCAATCCAGGCTTCAACAAGGCCACCCGCATATATTGCACCCGGTAACCCCATTAGCAGCCAACCTGACATATCGGATGCTCCTGCACTCAATGCTGTAACTGCAGGCCCTAATGAACGTCCACCTAACATGTAGTCGGTTAAGTTCGTTGTCCTTTTAAAGGCATACCAACCGATGAATAACATAAGAGCTAAATAAAGAACGATTGATATGAGTTGATACAATTGTTCAGTAGACATAGTGTCCCCCCTATCTATTTTATCGTTTTAATCATAGCATTTTGTGTTGAAATATAAAGTGGTAAAAACAAGAAAGTTTTCTCTGATACATCTATGAATTTTTACTATTCGGCGTACTATCTGACGAACAGACAATTTTCCGTTATAATCATCTACAAAGGCAGAACCAAACAAACTAACTTTATTCCATCATTTTCAACAGATTTCCCGGGAAATGAACAGAACTCGACAGGAGGAGACAGAATGACACACGAACAATGGTTACAAAAGACAATTGAGATGGCAATAGAAAATGTTGAGCAAGGTGGCGGTCCTTTTGCTGCACTCCTTGTGAAAAACGGCAATGTTCTCGGGCAAGGAACAAATCGTGTTCACATCGCACAAGACCCTTCCGCACATGCAGAACTGCTTGCCATTCGTGAAGCATGTACAACCTTACAAACAACTGATCTTTCCGATTGTATTTTATACGCTAGCGGTGAACCATGCCCTATGTGCTTAGGTGCGGCTTATTGGGCAAAAGTAGGGAAAATCTATTATGCATGCAACAAAGTAGAAGCAGCTGAAGAGACCGGTTTTGCTAATCCCTTAAAAAACTTCTTTCCAGACCAATCTATAGACCCTGACAAACGTTCAGTTCCGTTTATCCAACTAAAAACCGACAATGCCCTAGATCCCTTCCTCGTTTTCCAAAAAAGGAATGGTTCCACTTCAGGAAATTGACTTGCCAAGTCAATTTCCTATTATCACTATGAAGTTTTGGTCAAACAACTACGATACTTACTGTAATTCCCCACTTAGCATGTTGCGTTTTCATTTGGCGGTCTGCTGCTAATAAAATTCTAGATGGCTAAGAACATTTAGCGCGACAAACGTTCGTTAGGCATTTTTTCTCCCGCGTTACTGGAGAGGGTAAACATTCCTACTCAGATCTGGCCATAACTCAGCATAACTCCTGAAATCACTGCATAATTAGAGCAAAAGCTGCATTCTTCCTCATATAACCGCATAAACTACTCAATCTCCGCATACTTCCTCAAATATCAGCATAAACCATTCAATCGCCAGCATTCTTCCTCAAATATCAGCATAACTAGCTCAATAACCGCATATCCAAGTCACAATGCCTCCACTACTACCTATTCCCTTTCAAGTTTAACGTCTTCCATTTAGGGAATCGTCTAGTAAGGAGGGATGTAGTATGCCGTGGACGAAAAATGATTATCCCGATTCATTTAAAAACTTGGATTCTGATGTTAGAGAAAAAGCAATTGAAATTGCAAATGCATTGTTGCGCGAAGGAAACGAAGAAGGTCGCGCGATATCCATAGCGACTGCAAAAGCTCGTGAATACGTACAAGGTGATAATTCGGAAACTCAAACGACTTATGAAGCTTTTGCCAGAGACGATGATTGGATATTGATGAAGAAAAATGGCGAACGAGCAATCTTTAAAGAAACGACAAAGCATGAACTGTTAGAAAAAGCGAAACCCTATGTCAATGAACATAACGGCATCCTTACAATTTACCATGAAGATGGTTCCCACGAACAAACATTGTATGCATAACATTGAATTCCGTATGTAGCATGGACTTCAGCCACTGTTTCATACATCTAGTTAACGACAAAAAAACGCCAGAAACCATTTTTCATAATCATTGGTTCCTGGCGGTTTGTATTTACCTCGTTGTTTAAGCAAGTGTGTAAGGACCTCCCACAACTCACTCTTTCAATTACCGGCTCACCACTTCTTCTACCGACATTTCTCGAAGTTTGAACTTTTGGATTTTCCCAGAAGCCGTCATTGGGTACTCCTCTACAAAATGAATGAACCGGGGGATCTTAAGGTGAGAAATTTGCCCTTTACAGAAACTACGTATAGATTCTTCGTCAATGGCAGCACCTTTCTTTGGAATAATCCAAGCCATGACTTCCTCGCCATACTTCTCATCAGGCACTCCAACAATTTGCACATCCAAAACGGCAGGATGTGTGTAAAGAAATTCTTCGACTTCTCGCGGATAGATATTTTCCCCACCTCGAATGATGACATCCTTTATCCGCCCAGTAATATCAATATAGCCGTCTTCATCCATGACCGCGATATCACCTGTACGTAACCATCCTTTTTCATCGATCGCTTCACGTGTCGCCTCTTCGTTATTATAATAACCCTTCATAACGTGGTAACCGCGCGTGCAAAGTTCTCCTGGTTCTCCAACAGGCACTTCTTCACCCGTCATTGGATCTATGATTTTCACTTCCACATATGGATGTGGTTTACCAACAGTGGATACGCGTTTTTCAATTGGGTCATCCGTTTGCGTTTGTGTAATGACCGGCGAACATTCCGTTTGTCCATAGCAAATTGTAATTTCATGAGCACCCATATCCGAAATGACGCGTTTCATCACTTCAATCGGGCATGTAGAGCCTGCCATAATGCCAGTGCGCAATGAAGATGTATCATACTTTTTAAAATCAGGATGATTCAATTCTGAAATGAACATCGTCGGAACACCGTGTAACGCAGTGCACTTTTCGTCTTGTACTGCTTGCAGTACACGTAACGGATCAAATTGCTCTACAATTACCATTGTAGCTCCATGTGTCACAGCTGCTAAATTACCTAGCACACATCCGAAACAATGAAAGAATGGTACCGGAATACAAACTCGGTCTTCGTTCGTTAATTTCATAAAATCACCGATAATTTTACCGTTATTGACGATATTATGATGCGTCAACATGACCCCTTTTGGAAACCCAGTTGTTCCTGACGTATATTGAATGTTAATCACATCATCGGCGGTCATGGATTGCTGTCGTTTCTTCAGCTCATCATCCGTAATTCCATCTGCATGCGCTAAAAATTCGGACCACTTATAAATGCCCGCCTCTTGCTTATCGGTCATCAGAATGATTCTTTTTAACTTAGGCAATCGTTGGCTTGTTACGAAGCCATCTTCCTTATCATTTAACTCGGGACAGATAGAACGGATAATATCGATGTAACTTGTTCCTTTAAAACCCTCGTCTACGATCAATGTCGTTGCATCTGATTGTTTTAAGAGGTACTCCAATTCATTGGCTTGATAATTCGTGTTGACGGTAACGAGAACGGCTCCCATCTTACCGGTAGCAAATTGACTCAATAACCATTGAGGCTTATTGTCCGACCAAATCGCGACATGCTCCCCTTTTTTTATCCCCATCCCGATGAATGCCTTCGCCAGTTCATCCGTCTCCTGGTCGAACTCTCGATACGTCTTGCGAATTCCATGTTCGGGATACACATAAGCTTCCTTGTCCGGATTCTTTTGTGTCCATTCTTTCACGACTTCTCCAACTGTTTGATTTAACAAAGACATCCACCTATCCCCTTTCTAAAAATCTATTGTTAGTTACATATTATCACAAAATTCGGAAGGAGTAGTGGGTAAATTTATTCAATTGTCAGCCTTATTCACGATTACCTATACGATTCGCCCAAATTATCTAACGGGAAGACACGACCCCTCTCGTCTTTATAAACGACGTGATGGCGTTCTAATTTCGTCGGCGAATCAAGACCGGCCGCTGCTGCAATGCGGAACAATCCTTCACGCATCGTCAATATATAATTCGTTACCCGATACTTCTTTTCTTCTACGACAAGTCCTCTCTGCAAGTTTTTATCGGTTGTTGCAACACCTGCAGGGCAATCGTTTGTGTGACAACGGTGCGCCATAATACAACCGACGGAAATCATGAATCCGCGGGCGATTTGTACGAGATCGGCTCCCATTGCCAATGCCAATGCAGCCTTATCAGGCGTTGTAATTTTGCCAGATGCTATAATTTTCACTTCATCACGTACGCCATGTTTCTTCAATGCATCATCGAGAAGCATGAGTGCAGATTTCAAAGGCAGTCCAACACTATCAGCTAAATCTTGGTACGTTGCACCGGAGCCACCTTCCGCACCGTCCAAGGAAATGAAGTCGGGCCCTTTTCCCGTTTCCTCCATGAATGAAGCGAGCTCTTCTGCGTCTTCTTTCCCACCAATCACTACTTTTATCCCAACAGGTTTTCCGCTATGATTTCGTATTTTTTCGATAAAGTCAAATAATGTCGGATAATCCGAGAACTGCTTGAACCGGTTCGGACTATTAATGGTCGTATACGGTACTACATTCCGGATCTTAGCAATTTCCTCGGTTACTTTCTCTCCTTCGACATGACCACCGCGCATTTTGGCACCTTGCGCGAGCTTAATCTCAAAAGCTTTCACTTGTGGGATTTCCGCTTTTTCTCGTAATCTTTCCCAACTGAATTCGCCATCCTCCGTTCGGAATCCAAAGAGGCCAGAGCCAATTTGTGCAATAATGTGCGCATCACCTGCCAAATGATAAGGGGATAGTCCACCTTCACCCGTATTCATCCACGCTTCTTTTGCCAACCCGATTCCTTTCGACAGTGCTGTAATCGCATTTTCACCAAGCGCTCCGTAGCTCATCCCAGATTGTCCAAGCAAACTTCTTACGTGAAAAGGATGTTCGCAATTCGGTCCGATAATAATTGCATCCTCATCTGGTAATAACCACGGCATCGTTGGAATTTCTTCACGATGTTCCTTGCGGGAAAATAAATTATCGTTATCAATCCTGTAACGCATTGTATGGATGAGGGTTTCATTGTCCACACGCATTTCCTCATTCTGTTTTGTGAACATCGCATTACGAATATAATAGCCGGCCTCATCAAAGTTTCGTTTGGATCCGAAACCGATAACATTGTTTAAATACTTGCCTGGCATGACCATATGTAAATATTCTTCCCGATTAAACGGTTCACCGTCATTGTCATCGTCAAACAAATATTGTCGAAGTTCTGGACCTGTCTTTTCAAGCACATACCGCATTCGACCTAAAATCGGATAGTTCCGTAGAATCGCATGCTGCTTTTGCCTTTTATCATAGAAATAAAGAAATAGTGCTGTCAGTATTGGAATGACGACTAAAAATAGGAGAATGACTGTTGTCGTCATCGAAATACTTTCCAACCAACTCATCTCGACACCCCTTTTCGAACGGATTTTTGTAGTGTACCATTAATCTATTCACTAACTATAGAATACTTAAACAATTAGGAGGAAACGTAATGGTCATCGAATTATTAACTGCACATGCATCTGTCCGAAAATACAAGGATCTCACTCTACCAAAAGAAAAAGTGTATGAATTCATTCACGCTGGACAGCATGCCGCTAGCTCTCACTTTGTCCAAGCCTATTCTGTCATCTACGTGACCGAGCAGGAAAAGCGCGAGCAATTAGCTGAGCTTTCTAAGAATAAACGACAAATTCTTTCAGCAGGGGCTGTTCTTCTGTTCTGTGCCGACTATTGTCGATTAGAAAAAGCAGGGGCGCTTCATCAAAAGGATATTCATTATTCGTATACCGAAAATCTTTTAGTAGGTGCAGTGGATGTTGCTTTATTTGCCCAAAATGTCGCCATTGCTGCTGAAAGCCAAGGATACGGCATCTGTTATATCGGAGGCGTCCGGAATGCACCACACGAAATAAGTGAGCTATTTCAATTACCAAAAGGGGTTGTTCCATTGTTCGCTATGACAATCGGCGTACCTGACGAAGCGAATGAAGTGAAACCGAGGTTACCTGTTGAAGCTGTTATTCACGAGAATGGCTATGACAGCGACAAATATGAGGAGCTTTTACAAGCATATGATCAGACGATGCATGCGTATTATCTTAATCGCGGATCAAACCAGAAGGATACGGAATGGTCCTTGCAAATGGCAGATTTCCTATCCGAGCCAAAACGTACGTATATGAAAGAATTCCTCATCCAACAAGGTTTTGAAATGAACTGACAAGTGCTTGTGTGCACAAGAAAAACCATCCGTCTGCTAGCCTCTTCAGCTAACAGACAGATGGTTTATTCCTATAAGTATTCGATTTAACTCCACAAACCAGCAGTCTCTAATTTCTTTTTCCCTTTGAAAGCGAAAAGTATTGCGACTACGTTTAAGACAAACATTGCAATAATCGCATAAAGTACTGTTGTATAACTACCTGTCATTTGGTAGATAAAACCGTATAAAGGAAGTGCGACAATACCTGCTACCGCTAAACCGATTGCTGCTAATGCATAAATTTGACTATATTCTTTGTTACCAAAGAGTGCTGTCGTCAACAACGGTCCTAACGTTCCAAGTGCTGCAATAACGAAGCCTAGAATGAAAACAGCTATTGTAAACATCATTTTGTTACCAGGGACGAACAGCAAAATGACGATCGGAACAACCCCTAACAACATAGAGAAGATTGATGTGTTCTTTACACCAATTTTATCGCTTAGGAAGCCTAATACTAGGGCTCCAATAACAACACCAAGTGACCAACCACCCATTGCATTACCTGCAAATTTAATGTCGTACCCTAAGCCCATTGCAAATG
The DNA here is from genome assembly GCF_033253735.1 of Sporosarcina saromensis. Lineage (NCBI taxonomy): Bacteria > Bacillati > Bacillota > Bacilli > Caryophanales > Caryophanaceae > Sporosarcina > Sporosarcina saromensis. Next base: position 58,131 of record NZ_JAUBDI010000014.1, read on the forward strand.
GTGCGACGTGCTGATTAAAACTTGCAATTGACGTCAACAGGAAGAAGAAGAGCACTAACATATAAAACGCACTCGATTTTTTCGCGACTGCTGAAGTTACACCTGTTTCAGCCACTGACGCTGCAGTTTGTGCCGCATCAATTGGCATTTCAGCCATACCGTATGGTTGAAGACCTTTTTGCTTTGGTGCCATACGGATCGTCAATAATACAACAGGAATGACAATCGCCATTACGCCAAGTCCTAGAATCATATACGTGTTTCTCCAACCTTCACTAGCAATCAAATTCCCTGCCGCTGGTTGAAGTATTGCACCGAATAGTCCACCTGAAGAAATGATAATCCCCATTGCCAAACCATTATGCTTTTTAAACCATCTATTGACAAGAACTGGACCAGCCATTTGACCTGTAAATACAGATCCCATCGCCATCGGAATTGAGAACAAATACCAACCCCATACGGAGTTCATCAAACCAAACATCGCAAACGCTCCACCTTGCAAGACAATCGCAACGATTAGCAGGATACGAATATCATATTTCGCCATCAACTTTCCAGCAATCGGAAGGAACAACATCGTGACGATGGAAGAAATACTAAAATATAACGTTAAACTCCCCATACCTATTCCAAGGTCTTCGGTTACAGGTGTTAAAAACAAGCCACCAGCTGTCATTATGCCACCTTTTGCAAGACCAACCATTAAAACTAAACCTACTAAAACCCACCAAGCATAGTGAATTCTTTTCTTTTGAACACTCATGTAGAAATCCTCATTTCTTCTCTTTGGTGTTTTCTATTGCTAGTACTAAATTATACAAACTATGTTGTCATAGTAGACAAGCTATGCGCAAAAGCGTGTCCTAGCGTGTGTTCGTCAACCCAGCTATTCAACAAAAGTGTTTATAAGTAACTTATAGTACCTAAGTTATTTTCCGTAACGATGATAGCCTGTTTGAACCTAGTTGTCAATACCATAAATAGGACATTTTTTGACTCTTGATATGCTACAAGTTTTAACGGTATTATGATAGAATTAACAGACTACTGTAAGTTAATACTATTCGTTATTTACTATTGTTTTTTGAAATATGTAAGAAAGGGCGATTGAAGTGACAAAAACGAGAAGCACGGAAGATGTTTACACGAAAATCAATGCAGCCTATCAAATCATTGAGAAAAAGTGGATGTGCACAATCATATGTTCCTTAATGAAAGAACCTAAAAGATTCAGTGAAATTAATTCTAAAATCCCTGAACTGAGTAACCGCATGCTTACAGAACGAGTGAAAGAGCTTGAAGATATTGGTATCGTCTTCCGTCAAGTCATTACAGATCGACCCATTCGAACAGAATATTCATTAACCCAAAAAGGCCAAGACTTAGGAAAAGCAATAAAACCAATTCAAGACTGGGCAAAACATTGGCTATGATAAAGTTCACTGCACCCTAAAGATCAATACTTTTAAGAACCCACAATGCTTTAGAGTCACCTTTGTGGGTTCTTTTTTGGTATGGTAATACATACACACTCGCACGAAATGAGGTACTAGAAGATGCTTTTTGACGAACTGATTGAAACGATTGCCCGCCGGATGGAAGAAGGCACCTTCATCAAAGGAACAATTAGTCAGCCCCGCTATAAATCGACCGGACTCGGAAAGGTGAAACTAAAACCTGTTCAAATAAAGAATGACATGCATATCCAGTTTGAATACCATTATGATCGTATTTTGAAGCATGACAACGTAAAACTAGAAGATATCCGTTCTGCCTTACAACAACAATTAGAGCAGTTTAAACAGATGCAAGCAGAGTTCACTGACGAGAATGTGCATATCCAACTGACCAAGAAATACAAGGTATCTTGGAAAGCTGAGAAGGCCGAGGTGAAGAAGGTCGTAAATCTATCACACAATCGGAAAAAGAATTATTTATTGGATGAGGAAACGCCTTATCCCTTCCTTATCCGCTTAGGAGTACAGTCACAAGAAGGGAAAGTAAAGAAGCAGAAATACGATAAATTCCGTCAAATTAATCGGTTTGTAGAGTTCATTGACGACGCACTTGCTCACTTGCCGAAGGACCGTCCAGTTCGCATTTTAGATTTCGGTTCCGGTAAGTCTTATTTGACGTTTGCACTTTATCATTATTTACATGTTGAAAAAGGGATGGATATCCGTGTGACCGGACTAGATTTAAAGAAAGAAGTCATTGAAGAATGCAATCGCATTGCGCATGATCTTGGGTATGAACAGCTTGAATTCCTCGTTGGTGATATTAATGACTACAACGACGAAACTGCTGTAGACATGGTCGTCACCTTGCATGCATGTGATGTCGCTACAGACATGGCACTTGCTCGAGCAGTCAAGTGGGGCGCCAAGGTCATTCTAAGTGTCCCTTGTTGCCAACACGAATTGTTTTCCCAAATTGAATCACCTGCTCTGGACGTCATGTTACAACACGGTCTTATTAAGGAGCGGTTCGCTGCCCTTGCCACCGATTCCATCCGCGCCGAGCTGTTAGCACTTGTCGGATATGATGCACAGCTACTCGAGTTCATCGATATGGAGCATACGCCTAAAAACATATTGATTCGTGCCTATTTTACCGGGAAGAAAGCGAACGATGAAAAATTTGCAAAGTATGAAGCTTTCAGAGAAATGTTGCAGGCAAAACCGTTTTTGGAGAAGGAACTTGCGGATGCCGGGTATTTAAAAACAGATTGAAAGAAGGCAGGGCATTGATCAATACGAAAAACAACGGGTATGAATTTGTGGATTTTTTGATGTGTAAGGAAGAAGAACTGGATTCCTTTCAACCAATCGCAGGTTCATTTGCAATATTGAGTTGTTCTGAAAAACACCTGATGTGCTACAACACTTGGAGAGAACAATGGGAATTACCTGCTGGAAAAAGAGAAGCAGGAGAAACTGCAAAAGAATGTGCACAACGAGAGCTTTTTGAAGAAACCGGGCAAACTGTTGATCAGTTAACATTCCTGGGTCTTTTACAGGCGAAAAAACTTGAGAACGGCACTTTCAAATATAATCCTGTTTACGTCGCATCTCTTGATAAGCTCGAACCGTTTTTGATTAATAACGAAACGTCCGAAATAATGCTTTGGGATTTACTTGAGGAAATTGGTACGGTTGATGAAGTTGATATGTTGTTGTTGAAGTCGATAAGTAGCTGATACTTTATGGAAAGTTTTTAGGGGGTGAATCTTTGCCGACATATCATAAACTAGTGCGGGATTTCATACCGACTATTATCGAGAAATCAGGCAAACTTTGTTCGACGAAGGTGTTGAGCGAAGACGAGTACATTGTCGAAGTAAATCGAAAAATGCATGAGGAATTGGCTGAGTATGAGGCAGCAGAAACGCCAGATGATGCCATCGAAGAACTCGCAGACCTACTGGAACTTTTACACGCTGCCGCTATGTCCCAAGGATTTTCCGTGGAGGAATTAGAAAAAATACGTCAGCAAAAAGCAGAGAAACGTGGCGGGTTTGAAGAACGGATATTTTTAATTGATGTTGAGGATGAGTGAAGTTCGCCTTTCGGGAGCAACTAATACAATAAAGCTGACATGAAGGAAATCTGTTTCATGTCAGCTTTTTATTTTGTTACGCAGTAAACCGTGTAATTACTTCTTTTCCAGCTTTTCAACCCTTTTGGTTAACTCGTCTACTTGGTGTTCAATCTTAGTCTTTTTCAACTTTCGATTGTCTTTTGAGATTCTAGCAATCTTAACAAGAAACACCACAAGAAAAATAATGCCAATGAAAAAAACACTTGTAAAAATCACGTCTTCCACATTAACGATGATTCCCCATCTCCTCGTTGATCCTCAAGCAGATAAACGCCTGCTTGAACCGGTTATGCACCGTAAATACTATTGTAATGTATGTACTGCATCTTGCTCCATCAGTTCTTCATAGCACTTCAATTCTTGTTCAAACAACTTTTCATAAGTTGATAGACTGTGAGTCCTTACCATCTCAAAACAATCCCAGTCGACAACTTCAAAAAAACGGTTCAACATTTCAGCATTTGCCCATGCTGTTTTTTCAAAGGCGATATCTGTCGAAAGCTCCTCAAGCCGCAGTGTCATGAACGGTATATCAGTCGCCCGGTTTTCAGCTGCCACCATTTTTTTCGCTTCGTACAACTCAACCGCACGGTCAAGTGAAGCTAGAAGCGCTTCCCTGTCCATGGCGTGACCAAGTTCATGAATGGTGATAATTTCTACATAGGTTCGTAACGGTATCTGTTTATCTAACTCCTGGCACGCTTCCTGCACCCGGTTGCAATCTACAAGTACTTCATCCTTGATGAAATCGTACATCATGTTAACCCCAGTGTGTTCATCTTTCAGTTCCATGTCCATATTGACGGCTCGCATCGTAGTCTTAATGATGCTGAAAATCTCGTGTTTTGTAACGTACATCCTCTTCCCCTGACTGTATAGCTATTTTCTATTTTTATTAATAGATAATACACATTAAACTTTATCTATTGTATAAAATAATTATTGATTTTTCAAGGCGTATCCAGCAATTTCCCACATTGTTTCAGTTACCCTTAGAGAAGAACTTCACTTTCCTTCATCCACACCTACCTCCATAAACACATAACCTCCATGTTCATGCTGCCCAGTGAACTTGATTGGAATCCGTTTCTTAAAAATCGGTCCATCCACAACAACTGTATGAAATTCCCCTGATTCTCCACACGCATCAATGCCGAGTGCTTCAAGTTCATCCATAAGATCGATTGTAAATTTTCGACCGTTAAATGCAGCAGGCATTAATTTCGTGTTTACAACGACAATGTACGCTTCAAATCCAGCGTGAATGAATTCTTCCAACAAAGCACGTCGAGGTTCCATCCATAACGGGTGGATCGCTTCCATACCTACTTTTGCACATGTTGTCTGCACCCATGTCAAATGATCTTCCAAATCGATATCTCCAAAAACTCCGTTTGGGATTCCTTCTTCCACACACTCTTGCATAGCGTCTAAAAATTGTTGCTCATAACTCCCCCAATTTGCCCCTCTTATCATAAGCGGTACGCCTATACTTTCTGCTTGCGCTTGAATGATTGCTAGTGGAAGCGCATGTGATTTCGAACGTTCTTTATCTTCTTCAAACATTGTCCAAATACGCTTTGGTACACCACCACTCTTCACAGCACGATAATAGGCTAACGCAGAGTCTTTCCCACCACTCCAAGAAGCAACGAATGATTGTTGTTTCATCACACAACACGTCCTTTTCAAGATGTTTGTAAAATTATAGCATACATATTTTATTTCCAAATCAAACTATTTTCGTTCATTGACCGTCCATACTAGTGAGACGCTATCGCGATACGTCAATAATCAAGAAGGTGACCCAATTGTCATGACAAAAAAGGATAAGTTCGATCAACTAGAAAGATTTATACTAGAAAACCAACAAGCCCATTATCGATTGGCCTTCAGTTATGTAAAGAACAAGGAAAATGCACTCGATATTATCCAAGAGGCCATTGTAAAAGCATTGAAATCCATCGATCGCCTCGAAGAAGTAAAATATATGAAGACCTGGTTCTACCGAATTTTAGTAAACACCGCCATTGATTTCATCCGAAAACACCAACGTGTATCCATTATGTCGGATGAAATACTGGACTTGCATTTACCTTCATCCGAAAATACTGTGCATGATTTTGACTTACAAGACGCTGTCGATAACTTGTCGCCAACGTATAAAACAATCATCTTCTTACGTTTTTTTGAAGACTTGAAAATTGAAGAGATTGCGGAGATTACTGGGGAAAATGTCAATACCGTAAAAACCCGTTTATATGCAGCACTACGAAAATTACGTGTTGAATTGGGAGAGGAGTAAATCGCATTGAAAAACATCGATAAATTGAAAAAGCACTATGAGGACATTGAAATTCCAGCAGAGTTGAACAGCGTTGTCTCAGACGCCATTCGACAAGCAAAAGGACAAAAGCGAAAAGGGAATCGCTTACGTAATTCATGCGTCGGAGCAGCTGCAGCGGCTGCAATTTTCATCGGCAGCATTAACGTCAGCCCTTCATTGGCACAAGCGATGGGTAACGTTCCAGTGTTAGGTTCGATTGTTGAAGTGCTAACAATCCATCAGGTCGCATTTGAAGAGAAGACGTACCAAGCCGATGTATCTACGCCACACATTACAGGGTTGGAAGATGAGGAATTACAAGCTTCATTGAATGAAAAGTATTTGGAGGAAAACAAAGAACTGTATAAGCAATTTGAATTAGAGATGAAAGAAATTGAAAAAGCAGGTGGCGGACACTTAGGAATGGATGTAGGGTATGAGGTGAAAACCGATAGCGATCGCATTCTTTCCATCGGACGCTATCAAGTGAACACTGTCGCATCTTCCTCTACGACAATGCAATACGATACGATTGATAAAGTCGATAACGTGCTCATTACATTGCCAAGTTTGTTTAAAAACGAGCAGTACATTCCCGTTATTAGCGCTTATATTTCAGATGAAATTACAAGGCAAATGGCCGAAGACGAAAATATTTCGTATTTTACAGAAGAAGAATTTGGTGAAGGTTTCACTTCAATTGATGCCAATCAATCATTCTATATCACAGAAAAAGGAAAGCTTGTGATTTCGTTCGACAAATATGAAATCGCTCCAGGTTATATGGGACTCGTCACATTTGAAATACCGTCGGAAATTCTTAACGATTTGCTCGTCAGTGATTTATATATAAAATAAAATGCATGTAGATCGGTACAACAACTACGAACTGTGCGTGCGTCAATTAAGTTGGCGACACGCATTTTTTTGTGCAAACATTTTTTCGGAACTTTCTAACGGAGTCATTCGTTGTTATGAATAAGGGGTGAAGAAATGAGTAAAAAACATACGCTGTTGGCAATGCTTTTCGCCATTATCGGCTTCGTGTTCAGCCAGTTATTCCAGAACATGTTCTATTGGGGAGGACAATCGTTTAGTTGGTTTTATGTCGGTGTCGGTTTGTCTTATGGATGTTCCATTCTTTCAGTTGTGTTTATGGTAACTTCCTATCAAAAAAATGGTTTAATAGGAAGTGATATTTTGTTTAATTTGTTTAGTTCATTACTTGTAGGTACCTCGATTTTCTGGACGACCTTTATCGTCATTGCGTGGCATGGTTAAAATGGAAAAATCCCTAAGCATTTAGCAATAGGGATTTTACTCAACAATATCTGTTTTTCCTGTCGACGCACCATGCACTAGCAGGCAATCTATTGTTTTTCGCAGTTGTTTCAAATGACACTTTTCATACATTCCAACAAATGGGAACCATTGATGTAACGGGATCGAACCAATATTCGGATGCTCAAGCGACTTCTCTTTTAGGGCGTCTTTGCAACTTGCGTCATACACATCAAGAAGATAAATTCGCGAATTGTGAAGTTCTTCTTTCATTTCCGATATTGTTTTGTAGTGTTCCGTCGGTTCCGTTTGCTCAGGAAGTTGATCTTTCAGTACCACACTTCCCGGCAACATGATGATTCTTTTAGAAGCTTTCGGGCTATCAGGATTCTTCAATTCACCTGAAATTCTTGCAGCTATATATGTTTCCATCAATGCGAGGTGCTCCAAAATCTGCTTTGGTGACCATCCGCCTGTTGACGGCTTTTCGTTAAATTCATGATCCGTTAATCCATCGATTGCTTGATAGATTTTTCTTCTGACTTTATTATTCCCTTCAAAAACCATTCCATCTCTCCCTCATTTCCGAACGGAATATCAAACTCATTTTCTCTCACACAGCATACGATGTTTTAAAGAAAATTTAAAGTGCTAGAAACAAATTCAGAAAAATAAAATGTAGAATGTGGCGATTGTATGGTTGCTTAATGCTATGTTGAGGTTTATGCATTCGTGCGGGAGTGGGTTACGGTGGGTTAATCAACGCCTTGAGGAAAGGTTCTTACGAATTGATTAAAACTCTATTCCAAGACCTACTTATCTCCATACAAAAAGCTGCCCCTTTTTCACACAGGGCAGCTTTTCAGCTATTTATGCTGGCATCGGTGTGTCAGTTGGTTTTGCGTATCCTTCATTGTAAGTTTCGTCAATGTATTCGCGGATTTCCTTCAACGACTTGCCTTCTTGTTTCATCTGTACGGATTTCACTGCAATTTCCAAGCAGACGAGGCATCGAGTTCCGTGATCGTCCCAGACGACAGAACCGTCTTCTCGGATTTCATCAACGAAACAGTTCAAGTTACTGCCGTGACCTGCACTTTCTCCACATCCGCAGTAGCAAGGCATGTAGGTGAGCACGTCAGAAGCACTTGCTGCAACTTGATAGACCAGTTGCATGTCTTCCGGTTTGTCATCTAAGAACTTCGGTAATTCTGTTGCAGATGCAGTCACTTCTTGCAAATCGCCATTCGGCAAATGCTTTTCATGACCAACTTCCATTTCTTCGTTGTGCTCCTCTTGTTGCGCCTTACTTCCACAAGCTGAAAGGACAAGAATAACAATTAACAGTATAGGCATGAGGCTCTTTTTCATTCAAGTCTACTCCTTTAATACGTAGTTGTCCCTTCATCATAACGGACTTTTATTGGAAAAAGGGTTACAACTTTGTGGACAATGTATTCCGTCTATTTTCCTTTTGTTTTATCCAATATCGAATTCCTTTTCCGGCAAGCGGCTCATCCGCAAATCGCGGAATGACGTGCAAGTGAGCATGCGGAATCGATTGACCGCCTACTTCACCTGTATTCCAACCGATTGTATAGCCTTCATGACCAAATTGCTCTTCCAAATACGCTTTTGCTTTTAACAAAAGCTCTTGCGTATCCTGCCACTCTTCAGCTGTTAACGAAAATACATCCACAGCATGGCGCTTCGGTACGATTAATCCGCTACCTTCCAGCACTTTTTGTTCGGAAGGCTTTTGGATATACGCGCAAGTAGCTGTCTCAAAGATAATTTGTTGTTCTGGATCTGCAGTCAACTGACAGTATGGACAATTCTTTTCTTTCATAACAGTCATCGCCCAATCATTTTAGAAGGATCTACATATTCATCAAACTGTTCTTCCGTCAATAAACCCGTTTTCAAAGCCGCTTCTTTCAACGTTGTCCCTTCCTTATGCGCCATCTTAGCAATTTTCGCCGCATTTTCGTAGCCGATATGTGGGTTCAATGCCGTGACAAGCATGAGTGAATTTTTCACTTTAAGATTAATTTCTTCTCTGTTTGGTTCAATCCCAACCGCGCAATTATCATTGAAGCTAATCATACCGTCTGCGAGTAATTTAGCACTTTGCAGGAAGTTGTAGATGATAACAGGTTTAAATACGTTCAGTTCAAAGTTCCCTTGGCTTGCTGCAAATCCGATTGTTGCGTCGTTCCCCATCACTTGGGCGACCACCATTGTGAGCGCTTCACTTTGCGTAGGATTCACTTTACCAGGCATGATGGAACTACCTGGCTCGTTTTCTGGTATGGTGATTTCCCCAATTCCTGAACGCGGACCGCTTGCTAACCATCTTACATCGTTCGCGATTTTCATCAAATCCGCTGCCAGCGCCTTCATGGCACCGTGTGTATAGACGACTTCATCATAGCTCGTGAGTGCGTGGAATTTGTTTTCCGCTGATGTGAATGAAATGCCGACCGACTTGGAGATTTCTTCGGCCACTTTTTCACCGAAACCTTTTGGCGCATTGAGTCCTGTACCGACTGCCGTTCCGCCAATGGCCAGTTCTTTCATGTATTGGACACTGTCCTTCAACATTTTTTCCGTTTTTTCAAGCATCCGATGCCATCCGCTAATTTCTTGCCCAAGTGTCAGTGGCGTCGCGTCTTGTAAATGCGTGCGACCGATTTTAATAATATCCATGAATGCTTCGGATTTATTTTGTAATGTCGCTTTTAATTGAGCCAATGCCGGCAACAATTCACGTTCAACAGCGATAACGCCTGCGACATGCAGTGCTGTTGGGAACGTGTCGTTCGAACTTTGCGATTTGTTGACGTCGTCATTTGGATGTAGGCGGTCTACTTCGCCCCATTCTTCCAATAGCTGATTGCCTCGGTTCGCTAGCACTTCATTCATATTCATATTGGATTGCGTACCACTACCCGTTTGCCAAACGACGAGCGGGAATTGGTCGTCCCATTTCCCTTCGAGTACTTCATCCGCTGCTGTTGCGATTGCTTTCATTTTCAATTCGGAAAGATTGCCAAAGGAGTGACTCGCAATGGCCGCTGATTTTTTCAGATGGGCGAACGCCTTAATAACGCCAAGTGGAATCTGTTCGCCTCCAATTTTAAAGTTTTGCCGACTGCGTTGTGTTTGCGCACCCCATAATTTATCTGCTGGGACTTTAATTTCTCCAAACGTATCATGCTCAATTCGATAATCCATTACTTCTCCGCCTTTCCTAATTAGAAATAAAAGAAAACTTCTTCTCCTATCATACACCTTTTTGCAGTTGAAATAAAAAAACCCGGTTTCCCGAGTCTTGTTTATATACTAGATTTTCCGTTTGCCCACTCTTGAATGAATCGTCCTTGCCTTGTATTCAAATTAGACGGCAGTTCATGTTTATGAAAAAATTGATGTTCTTTCGTCTCCTCACCAGCATGTATCAGATTCCCTTCAAAATGCGAGGACTGAAAGATGATTTGCACACTGTATGCCTTGTCACCGTTAGGATACGTAACAAAGCATGACTCACCTGAATACAGGCCAAATAGTTTCAATTCCTTTATGACAAGACCCGTTTCTTCAAGTGTCTCTCGTATGGCTGTCTCTTCAAACGTTTCTCCGAGCTCCATCATGCCGCCTGGGATACACCAATTATCCTCATCCGTTCGGTGTTGCAGTAATATTTTTTCGTTCTCAACTAAAATAACTCCACAGCCAATCGTCAGTAGCGTTTCATTTCCAATCAGTTGTCGCATCGTTTGAATGTAATTCATAGTATCCCCCTTGCAAGCGAAAAGACCCGGTTTCCCGAGTCTAGATCACTTTTTCAGAATAAAAAATTAACAATAAGTATACTACAATTCTTGTCGCAACGCTTGAATTACATCAATTTTGGTCGCTTTACGTGCTGGACGCCATCCAGATAGCATTGCGACTGTAATACTTATGGCTGAAGCGATTAAGACGAGTTGCCATGGAATGATAGAAAATGTAACATTCAATTCACCTATTTCTTCTTCCCCAAGAGCCGCTGTTACAATAATCGGCAAGAGCATATTCGCAATGAAACTGACACCATACGAAATGGCAACCGCAATAATTGTACCGACGATACCAATCCACGCACTTTCCATAAGGAATAAGCGCTGAATGAGTTTAGGGCTTGCCCCTAACGCTTTCATGACACCAATTTCACGTGTTCGCTCAGTAACAGCCATCGTCATTGTATTGAAAATGCCGATAGATGCTATTAATATCGCAATCGTTCCAACGAAAACAAGTCCTGCTTTGAATGCTAGAAAGAAGACGTCTATTTGCTCCAATTGATCGGCGATCGAATAGACCGCGTAGCCGTCGTCTTTTAATGTTTGGCTCACGCGTGTGACGTTTTCAAGGTTATCGGCGTACACTGTCACATTGCCATAGAACAATCCGCTGTATTCCTCTTCAACATGCGTACGAAAGATCGGTTCTAATGTGTTGATGATTGCCGCGTCCGCATAGATTTTCAAATCCATTTCCCAATCTTTTGCAGGCTCTTTTGCTATTCCAACAATAGTAAGGGGCGTTTCTTCTGGGAACAGGTCTGGTTCATCATACAAGCCCATTTTGTATGTAAACTGTTTACCAATTAAAGAACCTTTATAAGGGTTTGGTTCCTCATTATCCGTTTCTTTGGTACTTTGTTCATAAAGATTGTCGGCAAAGTGACTCCCGACGACAACTTCGTGTTCATTCTGTGGCAAACGTCCTTCCTGTAGGGCAAAACCGACCTTTTCCTCTTCACTGAAGTCCGTGATAATCAGTTCATGAGAGCCACTGAAATTATCCAGTTTTGATTCTTGTCGTACCCCTACGGATTGACGGTAGACGACAGCTTTGACATGTTCTCGTTTTTTTAGTGCTTCCACGTTTATTTCTTCTGTTCCATCCCCATATATCTCTATTTGATTGACCAATCGATTATCTAAAATCTCGTTTCGCATCGTATCATGCACGCCGAATCCGACTGAAGCGAGAACGATTAGGAAAGCAGTCCCCATTGTCGCAGCAAGAATGGTCATGAAGACACGTAGTTTGTTCTTTTTAATATGTTGGCCAACGAAGTTCAGTTGATCTTTAAATTGCATGGGTCACACCTCTTTCCACTAACTCTCCGTCATGCATCCTATATATACGGTTTGCCGTTTCTGCTACTGTATCGTCATGCGTAATGATGACAAACGTGATACCTCGTGTTTGGTTTAGTGATTGAATGAGCAAGAGGATATCCTGTTCCGTTTCTGAATCCAGGCTTCCGGTAGGCTCGTCCGCAAAAATAATGGGTGGATCCGTTACTAATGCACGCGCAATGCTGACCCGTTGTTGTTGTCCCCCTGATAACTCGTTCGGATAATGTTTTTGTACATCGGTCAGGCCGACATGCTGAAGTATGTCTTTCACTTTTTGTGTCCGGACATGCTTATTATCCCCTCTCAATTTAAGCGGCAGTTCGATATTTTCAAATGCCGTTAATCCAGGCATGAGTTGGAAATTTTGAAAAATGAATCCGAAATTTGCAAGCCGAAATTGGGCACTTTCGGCTTCATTGAAAACCGATGTTTTGACTCCATTCACTTCAATAATGCCTTTGTCCGGTTTTAGAAAGCCTGCCATAATATGTAGCAACGTCGACTTCCCCGATCCACTCCGTCCGACAATCGAGACAATCTCGCCTTTTTCAACTGAAAACGATAAGCCTTTTAGGACCGGTACCTGCTTCTCTTTGCCTTTCTTTCCAATTTTAAATGCATGTGATAATTCCTGTACCTGTATCATGCGTATCCCTCCAACGTAGTAACTGAATGCTAGTGTACAGGGAGAATCTTAAGGGAGAGTAAGGGGAAATATGAAGAAATTCTTAAGGTGAGGAGGTTGTATAGGGAGATGGGGTTACTCCACACGTAGATGGAGCAGTTTTGGATGAGGAGGAAGGGGCTACTTTAGGCAAAGGAACGGCTGCTATAGCCTTGGAACGCTGCACTTTGGACATGGAAGAAGCTATTTTGACTAGGGAAGTACCGCTATGTAAACGACCAAATTTTTAGAGCACGGAAAAGAACACCCACTACCGCCAAAGCGATACTGGGTGTTCTGCTTATAAAAATTATTCTTCTTCCTGCGTCTCTTCGACTTTTGAAGGTGCTGTTTTCTTGACGCGTAATTCCTCCGTCAGATTATCGATGCTCGGGCGAAGGTTGTTTTTACCGACGTAGCTTTCCATCATCTCTTTTACGTCGATGCCGGAGGATGCTTTAAGTGACTCTTGCAAAGTGGACATTAAGTTCGTTGCGTAGGATGTCACTTTGTTTGCACCGCCGCCTTCACCGCTCCCTGTGTCGACAACTGTAATCTTGTCAATGTTGGAAAGTGGGCTTGCAACTTGCTTCGCATATTCAGGGATCATGCGGACAATCATATCAAGGACAGCCGCTTGACCGTATTGTTCGAACGCTTCTGCAATTTTACGTTTCGCTTCGGCTTCAGCGAGACCTTTTAGTCGGATAACTTCTGCTTCAGACTCACCTTGCGCACGTTGTGAGTCGGCTTTTGCTTGACCGTCTAAGCGGATTTTTTCAGCTTCGGCTGCAGCTCGTGCTTCGATGCGGTATTTTTCCGCTTCAGCTTCAGCCATTTGACGGGATTTGTCAGCCGCCGCGTTTTGCTCAATCGCGTAACGATCCGCATCCGCTTTCTTCTTCACTTCAGAATCGTATTGTTTCTCACGACGAAGAATCTCTTTCTCTTCTAGTTCAATCTGCTTTTGACGCTCAATGATCCGTACTTGCATTTCTTGTTCCGTAACTTCTTGCTTCGCACGAGCGGATTCCAACTCATACGCTTGGTCGGCGCGTGCTTTTGCGATATCTTGCTCGCGGCGATATTCCGCCACTTTTAATTGGTTTTCTTTTTCTGCTTCCGCAATTTCGGTTGCACGCTCAATTTCAGCTTTTTGTGCTTCCTTCGCTGCTTCTGCATTTTTAATACGTGTCTCTTTTTCTGCTTCTGCTGTTGCGATATCTGCGTCACGTCTTACTTGTGCGATGCGCGGTTTACCAAGGGAATCCAAGTAACCGTTTTTATCACGAACATCCTTAATTGTAAATGAAACAATAATAAGCCCCATTTTCGCTAAGTCTTGCGAAGCTACACGCTGCACTTCTTGCGAGAACTTGTCACGATTCTTGTAAATCTCTTCAACTGTCATCGAACCGAGGATCGAACGTAGATGACCCTCCAACACTTCTTTTGCTTCATTTTCGCGGTCTTCTTTCGATTTTCCTAAGAACTGCTCTGCTGCCGTCGCGATTTCAGGAATCGAACCACCGATCTTAATGATCGCTGTCCCATCTGCCATGACTGGAACGCCTTGTTCCGTATAGACTTCAGGTGTCGTTACTTCGAGCTTGCTTGATAACAAGCTGAGTGGTTCAGATTGTTGGAATACCGGGAAGACGAATGTACCACCGCCACGGATGATTTTCACGCGGTTGCCCGAATCATCCGTATGTACGTTTTTGCTTCCTAAATAACTACCCGTTACGATAAGTGCTTCATCCGGACCAACTGTCTTGTACTTCGTAATGTAAACGAGTACGAATGCCAATAAAATGAATGCGACAATCCCAATAATGATAAACAATTCCATCGTTCAATTTCCCCCTTTATTCATTTTGAATTCTTACTTGAAGCGAAAAGGCTCATATTCCTTTACAATAAAGGTCCCTTCTTTCACTTCGATGATCAGCACTTCTTTTCCGTAGTCGATCGCGCTGTTCTCATACCCTGCAGCTCTCTTTGGAATGATGCCATTCACCGTTTCAATTACGATTTCTCCATAGCCGTCAACCGGTATTGGAACAATTACCTTTCCGACTTGCCCTGTTAGGGATTCGTCCGTGTATGCGAGCGACACTTCGGCAGATTTCAATGGAAGGAGCACGAAGAAATATAGAAGAAAGTCCAATCCGATTGCAACAGCTACAGCAATGACAATGATCAGCACATGACTTAATCCCGTCATCAACTCTAAGCTATAACCAACTGCAGACGTGAAGGTAATGAACGCTAAAATAACAGCTGGATCCAAAACAGGACTGACATCTCCAACCCCTTCAGCAATGTCACTAAAAAACACATAGAGCACGGTTGCCAAACCTGCGATGATGAGCACTGTCAAATAGACATTCTGCACCGGCATTCCGAACAATTCCATCCTCTCACCTCTCCCTCCAATTTGAATTCACCTATATATACGGAGCATCCCGAGTAAAGTTTCAAATTCTCAGAAATAAATTCAAGGAAAAGCATAGGTCTTCATCAGAAAAACTAATTGTTTTTCTTCGATAACAATCCACAAAAAATATATGTATTTTAAAGAGAATTTGCTATGATAGGTCTATTGAAAATTTCCGGAGACGGATGGAGGCTTAAAGATGTTTAGTTCACGTAAAACCGATCCATTTTTCGCAGCACTTTTAGCGATAGCAGAGCACGTTCAAAAAGCGATGCATTATGCAGATGATTATAAAGTACAGTCTGTAGCAGACTTGAAAGAAGTTAGCATCACTCTGAAGAAGTTTGAAACTGAAGGCGATGATATGATTCATGACCTCATTTCCAAACTGAACACTTCTTTCATGACGCCGATCGAGCGTGAAGATATTTTACAACTTGCGATTAAAATGGATGACATCCTTGATGGCATTGAGCACTTTGCAGCAAACTTAGAAATGTTCTCATTGACGGAAATCGACGAGTACGTGCAGAAATTCATGGAGAACATCGTGAAAAGTTCCGACGAAATTGTAAAAGCAATGGAGCTGTTAGCGAAAAAGAAACTGGTGCAAATGCGCGACCACGCTGTGCTGATTAAGGAATACGAACGGATTTGTGACGAAGTACTCCGTACATCGATTAAACAACTTTTCATCCGCGAGAAAGATCCAATTCGCATCATTCAATTTAAAGACATCTACCAGCTTTTGGAGGACACAGCCGACCACTGCCAAGATGTTGCAAACACAATTGAAACAATCATCATGCGAAACGCGTAAGGGGTATACTTTATGGACATGATTTTGTTTCTCACCATCGCAATTGTCGTTTTTGCACTCGCATTTGATTTCATTAATGGTTTTCACGACACAGCCAATGCGATCGCAACTTCCGTTTCAACAAGGGCACTAAAGCCTAGAACAGCCATTTACATGGCAGCCATCATGAATTTTATCGGTGCGCTCACTTTTACAGGCGTTGCAAAAACGATTTCAAAAGATATCGTCGATCCATTCATGTTGGAAAGTGGATCGATTGTTATTTTGGCTGCTCTCATTTCGGCCATCGCATGGAATTTAATCACTTGGTATTTCGGAATTCCTTCCAGTTCCTCGCATGCTTTGATTGGATCCATTGCAGGCGCAGCCATTTCTGCAGCAGGATTTGGCATCTTAAATTACGGTGGATTTTTGAAAATTTTGCAGGCGTTGTTAATTTCACCATTCATTGCTATCGCCGGCGGATTTATCGTCATGTCGCTTTTTAAGGTTCTGTTGAAAAATCGGAACTTGTTCAAGGCGAATAAAAGAATCCGTTACTTGCAAATCGGAACTGCAGCCTTGCAATCTTTCACGCACGGAACGAATGATGCGCAAAAAGCAATGGGAATCATCACAATGGCACTCATCGCTGCTCAGCTACAAACCGGTGACGACATCCAATTATGGGTACGAATCGCAGCCGCTACAGCAATGGGGCTTGGGACATCGATTGGTGGCTATAAGATTATTAAAACAGTCGGCGGTAAAATTATGAAAATACGTCCTGTCAATGGCGCGGCAGCCGATTTAAGTTCGGCCATGATTATTTTCGGGGCGACACTCGTTCATTTACCAGTTAGTACAACGCATGTCATATCATCTGCTATCATGGGCGTCGGCTCAGCACAGCGCGTAAAAGGCGTCAAATGGTGCGTCGCTAAGAAGATCGTTTTAACATGGATTATTACGATGCCGATCTGTGCAACAATCGCGGCAATTGTTTTTCAAATCTTAGACTTATTTTTGTAAATTAAATCTTTTTACTTGCATTGCCAAAATAGGTCTGTTATGATAAAGGAGAATTATTTTTGTTCGGCGTGATGGTCACGATTTAACGTTTGACCGCTTCAAGACTTGAGCAAGGATAGTAACACAATGTGTACTTTTGTGCACGAGGAGGAAACAAACATGGAACAAGGTAAAGTAAAATGGTTTAACGCAGAAAAAGGTTATGGCTTCATCGAACGTGAAGATGGCGACGATGTATTCGTACACTTCTCCGCTATCCAAGGCGACGGCTTCAAGACTCTTGAAGAAGGCCAAGACGTGACTTTCGAAATCGAACAAGGTCAACGCGGACTTCAAGCAACTAACGTTGAAAAAAACTAATTTGAATTAACCATTCAAAACCACTTCTTTCGAGGAGTGGTTTTTTTCGTTTCACTGAATCGCGACATTTGTTTGGTCACTAATTGGCCTTTCCCGCGTAAACAAAAAGAAATTCACATATTAGTAAAAGACATCCTAGCTAAATTCAGCTATGATAATAGAATAGTTGAAGTATTTAGGGGAGGACGAGGATATGCGCACACTAGCGCGTCTAGTGACAAAAGGATACAAATCCATCATTATTGCCTGGGCTGCACTTTTTGTTGTCATGGCAATTTTTGCAATCCGATTGCCCGGACTACTTGAAGGTGATGGTTTCAGAATGGATGCTGAGCACGAACGAGTCATGAAAATCGCTTCTGAAACATTTGATTTACCAGCCGAGACGATGTTTGTCGTATTCGAAGATGTGACAGACGAAAAAGTAGCAACTACTTTGGAGGACATTGAAAAGCTCGGTTTAACATCGGAAATCGTCTCTCCTTTAGAACAGGAAGAGCAATATACAGATACTGTTTCTTATGCAATGTTGCATTTTGATAATACAGATCGGGATATGGCAAAAGTCGTAACAGAAATGCGCGACGCAATCGGTGAGCAGAAGGGTGTTGTATTGACCGGTCAGTCTGCATTTACAAAAGACATAAACGAAGCAAGCCAGCGGGACTTGATGAAGGCGGAAGCAATTGGCTTACCGATTGCGATCATCATTTTACTATTTGCATTTGGCACGATTATGGCCTCGGTTGTCCCTTTAATCGTTGGTATTACAACGATTGTCACGACATTCGGGATTTTATCGCTTATCGGTGGTCAACTGGATTTAGCCATATTTGTCTTAAACATTGTACCAATGTTAGGTTTAGCGTTAAGCATCGATTTTTCTTTGTTATTCATTAGTCGATACCGTGAAGAACGGTTGAAGAGCGATATTGTTGAAGCAGTTACGACAACGATTCGTACTGCCGGTCGATCTGTCATTTTCTCTGCTTTTTGTGTATTTATCGGACTCGGAGCCATGTTCGTCATCCGAGTCGAGATTTTCCAAAACATTGCACTCGGCGGCATGCTCGTTGTCGGAATGGCTGTGTTGAGCTCCATTACGCTGCTCCCCGCTATCCTCATCGCACTCGGTGACCGCATTAATAAGGGTCAGGTGTTGAAAGTGAAGGAAAACGGTTCAGATCGGTGGAGACAGTTTGCGAATAAAGTTATTAAACGGCCAATCCTTATTACAATCGGCGCATTCATTTTATTAGGCATTGCATTGATTCCAGTGAAGAACATGGATTTAGCCATTCCACAAATCGATTCGTTGCCAACGACGTATGATTCGAGAGCATCTTATGAATTAATGGACGATACATTCGGATTAGGCGATCAGTCCAGTGTATATGTCATTGCAGAGCGCAAAAATGGTTGGACGGATACGAATGGATTAAACGATTTATTGGCGTTGCAAGACGACTTGAAAAACGATCCGCTCGTCGATGACTTGACTACTATTTTCACAGCAAGCGGTATCGCTTCCCCTGAGGAATGGGAGCAAGCGATGCAAGTACCGGAAATGAAAGCACAACTTGAACCATTGTTAGAGTCCTTTGTGAAAGACGACCAATTATTAATTCCTGTGACACTTCAAGCAGAAGGTTCATCCGATGAAGCCCAACAATGGACACGTGACTGGTCGGCGAATACTGATTGGAATTTGTTAGTCGGGGGTGCTCCGAAATTTAACCAAGAAATATTTGATGAGATTTTCGATAACATTGTTTATGTATTGCTGATCATCCTTATTTCAACGTTCATCATTCTCATGATTGCATTCCGTTCGATTTTAATTCCACTGAAAGCAATTTTGATGAATATCGTCGGACTATCTGCGACTTTTGGGATTCTCGTGTATATTTTCCAATACGGCCATTTCGGATTGCATCCCGGTACCATTGCGTTAATCATCCCTGTCATCGTCTTCAGCCTCGTGTTCGGCTTGAGCATGGACTATGAAGTTTTCCTCATTTCACGGATGCAGGAAGAATACGCAACGTCGTTTGACAATGACCGCGCAACCGTCGAAGGGCTAGCAACGACAAGCAAAATCATCACATCCGCAGCGTTGATCATGATCGTCTTAACAGGCGCCTTCGCCTTCACAGACGTCATGCCCGTCAAACAAATCGGCGTCGGCATCGCCATTGCAGTCGCCATCGACGCAACCATCATCCGCTTGTTACTAGTACCAAGCTTAATGAAACTATTCGGAAAATGGAACTGGTGGATGCCATTCAGGAAAGGACCATATAAAGCCGGTAACTGGCACTAACAAAAGCGGAGGGGACAGAGGTTCGCAGTCTAAGAACGCCACATCCTGTGGCAACGACTGCATGACCGGCTTCATGCCGGCCTCAGAAATACCCTAACGTCAACTCAGCATAATAAACTTATAAAAACGCCTGGAAAAGCAAATCACTTCGCTTTCCAGGCGTTTTTTTGATTTCAATCTACAATGGTCGTAATCGTTTCTTCAGGCTTATCCTTGTTAAATTCAGCCATCATTGTGAAATAGATGACTGCGGATATCGCGATTACAAATAAAACAACGCCGATGACGAGCGTCTTACCATTCACTCGGCTTCACCTCCACTTTTCGCAAACTTGAAACCTTCTTCTTTCAAGTACGCTGTCGCATCTCTGTAATCACCAAAACTTTCTTCCAAGTTGTACCCGTGGTAAATATTGAAAAAGTTATCCTCTTCCAACAACGTCAGTTTTTGACCTTCCCCATTCATCCATACTTCCTCACGAAGCGCATCTTCCACATCCTCTTCTTCAGTGGAAAGGCCATGGATTGCATCTTGTATAATCTTTTTCAATTCCTCTTCGGACGCTTCCCGGATATTGACAAGACCACGGTTATCCGGCTCATACCCTTCAATCCCTTCCACGTACACAAAGCCATTGCCATTTGGGTGAAGATGTTGCACGACGACCGTCTTTTCATACAAGCTATCTTCGTAATGATAATTCAAGCGCTTCATTGAAACTTCTTTGCGTGTCAGTTCAGGGAACGTTTCAATAATCTGTTGTTTTTGTTCGAATGTCAGCATAATTTTGCCACTCTTTTCTATGTCATATGTCTTTTCAGTATACCATTATTCTTCCTTCACTGTTAACCCAAGTACACGTGCAAACCCGACGGCTTGTTCCTTCGAAACGATACACCCTGCTATTTTAGGTAGCGTCACTTCAATGCGGTCGTATGTATTAGCGGATAAATCAACACCAGACAAGTCGGTCTCCGAGAAATTCGCATTGTTCAACTTGCATTCCTTGAAACGAACTACCTTAAAATCACATTCATAGAAATCACTATCTTCTAAACCCGATTCCTTAAATTCAACTTCTTTCATTCTGGAGAAATTGAAATTCGCATAGCGGACATCGCAACGTTCAATTAGCACATGACCTAGATTGGAATTTGCCATATCAACACCCGTCATTTTTGAATCAATGATTTCACATCGGTGGAACATGACGTTTTCCATTTGTGCATTCGAGAAATCACACGTTTCAAATCGAACATCTACAAATTCCGTCCCTCTCCAAGTACTTGACGCAAAAGAAACGTCTTTCAAAACACAATCATCAAACACAAGACGCTCCCCTTCTGCATCTAACATCGCACCGCCTTCAATACGAGCTTTTTCAATGAAACCATCCCTGCTCCAAACATCATTACATCGAATCTGTTCATGCTCCGCCGACAATTTTGGTTTCTGCCGCTTGTCTTTCGCTTTAGTCAAAGTAAGTCCCCCTAACGTGTTTTCCATTCAATTACAATAACGAGCACGATGACCACAATGAACGCCACCACATAAAATTCATTCGGAATTGCACTAATACCACTGAACATTTCCCAACCCCCTTATTCTATGGATGTATTGACAACGCGACCTTATGCAAGTAAATCTGCGATGCTAGCCGTCATTATCACAAGTATGGTTCGTTTATTCCTCATCTCAACTTCATCAACACCACACTACCTCAAACACTTATGTGCACGTTACTAGAAAAATACGATCTCTATACTCTTTAACCAAGTAGTCTTCAACCACACTTTTATAAAATCGATTAACTGGGTAATTATAAACGATCTCTCGACTAATCCAGTAGTCAATCCGATCCACTGTCGTTCTATTAGTATACCGTCTTTTTACTTGTACACAAACAAACGATGGTTCTAGCTGTATCTATCGGTCCTTAAGCGGGTACAATACTAGAAAGGAGGCGATTCGTTGAGACGTTTTTTTCTATTACTCGTGCTTGTGATCGGCGTCTATCTTGCAAAACCTCTATGGGAAGAACCTGTATCCAATTATATTGACCTGTCCTTCTTGGATTCGGTAGATGAAAAAATAGAATCCGTAATGGGAAAGGAATCCGTTACGACGACGATGAGTTCAATCCGCAACACAGTAAACCAAGTGGCACTTTACATCACATCGAAATCGTCTGAAGTGGAGCAACTCATCCCTGAGAAAGTGGATAAACCCGAATTGGATAAGCCCCAACAATCCGCTTTGTCGATCCACAACATTGAACTCGGCACACCAAAAACAACCGTCGAGGCTGAGCTGGGAGAGCCGAAAAATCATTCCTTGAACGAATACGGAACGGAATGGTTTACGTATCATGAAGATTACCAGAATTATGTCATGGTTTCATTTGATGACGCATGGAACGTAAATGCCATTTATACGAACGATGACCTCATTGCATCATCAGCGGGTATTCAGTACGGCTCTTCGAAAGAGGATGTCCGAAAAGCTTACGGTACGCCACTGACTGAGATGCGCAAAGGCTTAAACGTATATGTGCTTCAGGAAAATGAAGGGATGGACCTCTTTAAAACAGGTGATCATTATACGTATGTCTTTTACGATGTCCATCAGAATTATACGGTGACGGCAGTTCAAATGATTACAACCTCACTCGAGCAGCGTAAGAAAGAGATGTACGCAGACGGCGATGTTTCTTTGCGCAATGGTTTCGAGCAGCAACTTTTCGATTTAACAAACGCAGCCCGCGTTCGGCACGGTCGTTCCATTTTGCGATGGGATGATGCGATTTCTGAAACCGCCCGCAAGCACAGCTTGGACATGGCGGACAATGATTACTTTAGTCATGATAACTTGGAGGGGCAGTCGCCTTTTGACCGTATGAAAGCAGATGATATTGCATTTAAACGGGCTGGGGAGAATTTGGCGTATGGGCAGTCGAGTAGCATATTTGCACATGAGGGGTTAATGAATTCAAAAGGCCATCGGGATAATATTCTCATTGAGGAATATAGCCATCTCGGGATTGGCGTTGCGTTTAATGAGAAATCGCAACCTTATTATACGGAGAATTTCTTTTCAAAATAAAACGGCCCGCAACTGTATGCGTGCCGTTTTATTCATTGTGTAATGGTTGCACAGGCTACACGATCACCTGAATCCCCTGCCGGATCGGTTTTATAATCGTCCTCTTTCTCATGGATGACGATTGCTGTTCCGCCTACCTTCAGAAGGGAGTTTTCCATCCCCGGTTTTAACGTCACTTTCGGCGATATCAGTTGGCGAGATACTTTACCCTGTTCGTTGACTTCAATATTGGGCAAATCCCCTAGATGAAAGCCTTTCGGATTATCAAAGCCATGTTCTTTTCCCGTTGGATTAAAATGCCCACCGGCAGATTTAAAATCCGGAGCTGTACAGATGCCTGTTTCATGAATATGGATGCCGTGAACGCCCGGTGACAAATTTTCTGCTTCCACATGAATTGCGACGCCATCAGCTTCTTGCACTAACGACACTTCGCCAATTGTCACACCTTCCGTATTTATAAGCGGTGATACGATGGCTTTCATTTGCTCACCACTGACTGGCACTTTTTTGTCCGACTTTACGCACCCTGCACTCACAAGTAAGGTGCTAATCGCTAGAAGTGTGATGATCTTCTTATTCATACTGCATACCTCCTCAATTTTCACTCTTGCCAAGTCTGCCCTTTGCGAGCGCTTTTATGAGTGGAAACTTTTTCTAAAGCATGACGTCTCAATGAAGAGGAGGGGTTTGATTGGGCATACACACTTTGTTCTTATTAATTGCTAGTTGTATTGTTGGCGGTCAAATACTAACACTAATCTTCATATGGAAAAATCGCTTTCGATACGCAAATCGATTCATTGTTTACCCATTAGGTATCCTACCCGTTCTGCTCGCTTTTCTACTCGGATTGCTGAATGTAACGGTCATTGACGAACTTAATCTCAATGGTGATTCACGTCTGTTTTATCTTGAGCTGTTAATGCTTACGCTAGGTCTAGCCACACTGTGGAGTAGTTTTTCAATTGCCGCTAGAATAAAGGCCAATGACGAAGAAAAACGCTATTCATCGATGCAATGAACAGCGTTTTTTCAATTAAATTAAGAGAGTACGAGCTTTTCCAGATCAAGTGGGCTGATGTAAGTGCCATCTTTATATACACGCATATTCCCACCGGAAATTTCATCAATCAGCATCAGATTGCCTTCTGCGTCACGACCAAACTCCAGTTTAATATCGTATAACTCAAGACCTTTCGCAGCAAGCTCGTCTTTTACAACGGTTGAAATCCGCTTTGTCATCGGTTCAAGAATGGCGTATTCTTCTTCCGTTAAGATGTTCAGTTGTGCCAATGCTTCTTTTGTAATCGGTGGGTCATTGCGGTCATCGTCTTTAATAGTCACTTCAACAAACGCATCCAAAGGCTGTCCCTCTTTACAATAAGCACCATAGCGACGCAAGAAACTCCCAACCGCCCGGAAACGGCAAATGACTTCAAGCCCTTTCCCGAATACAGTTGCAGGCTTCACCGTCATCGTCGCTCGTTCGATATCGGCAGCTATGTAGTGTGTCGGGATTTGTTGTTCCGCCAACTTTTCAAAAAAGAACTTCGTCATGCGTAAACCCGATCGTCCCGCCCCTTCGATCGTCAATCCGACAGTATTCGCCCCCGGATCAAATACGCCATCTTCCCCTGTTACATCATCTTTGAATGTCAATAAAACATTGCCATCTTCCAATTTATAAACGTCTTTCGTCTTTCCTTTATAAACAAGTTCCATGCCCACGTTTCCTTTCTATTCGAAAATGTAGTGCTACACTTAGTATATAGTAGTTTCAGACGTAGAAAAAGGGAAAACTCTGTTTTTAAGTAACAAAATACGAACGTTGCGGATTAAAAGGTGAATCGTGTACGTGTTCTGCATGAGACGATATAGACAAGAACAGACTAGTAGAAAAGGCTTTTAATCAAACACCATACAAAATTAACTTACATTAGCAACCGAACATTAGCAGTGAAAAACGATCTTATCATACATGTTTTTAATTGAATACGTGTTAATTATTTAAAATGAATTGTTTGCGTACTCGGTGTTTATGCTTGTCGATAGTATTCCATTTTTAGGGTTTCAACTTGTCAGGATTGTGAGAACGGGTGTATAATAGCTCGATAGAATCTATGCACAGAGCGAAAGCGAGTGAATGAAATGGGTCGTAAATGGAACAACATTAAAGACAAAAAAGCTTCGAAGGATGCAAATACGAGTCGTATATATGCAAAGTTCGGACGTGAACTATATGTAGCTGCAAAGCAAGGTGAGCCGGATCCCGAGTTGAACCAAACGTTGAAAATGGTCGTGGAACGTGCGAAAACCTATAACGTACCAAGAACAATTATTGACCGTGCGATTGAGAAAGCAAAAGGCGGCGCAGAAGAAAACTACGACGAACTACGTTACGAAGGCTTCGGTCCGAACGGATCAATGGTAATCGTCGATGCGCTAACAAATAACGTGAACCGAACAGCATCCGAGGTACGTGCAGCATTCGGTAAGAACGGCGGAAACATGGGTGTGAGTGGATCGGTCGCTTACATGTTTGACGCGACAGCTGTATTCGGATTAGAAGGCAAGTCCGCTGACGAATTATTGGAATTGCTTATGGAAGAAGACATTGAAGTCCGTGATATTCTAGAAGAAGAGGAAACAGTCATCATCTATGCAGAACCAGACCAATTCCACGCGGTTCAAGAAGCGCTGAAGAACGCCGGCATCACTGAATTCTCTGTTGCCGAACTGACGATGCTTGCGCAAAACGATATCGCACTAGATGCAGACGCACAAGCACAATTCGAAAAGATGATCGATGCGCTGGAAGACTTGGAAGACGTTCAACAAGTGTATCATAACGTCGATTTAGGGGAATAAATTGTTGAAACCGCCATTGAGTTGGCGGTTTTTTTATGTGGATTTTTATGTTGTGATGCGACGCGGTTACGTTGTGATGCGATAGCTTTTGATACGATATAGGCATTTGGCACTTGCGAAGAAAATAAATAGGTCAGACCTATGCGACAAACATTAGGTTGTCTGTAATAGCAAGTTACATTCAGAGGGGCAGCTCGAGATATCATCTAATTGTGAGCTAGACACTCAAGGATGGATTATTGCTTTTTTGGTTAATCTACGTTGAGCCGCCTCTTAGTTAAAGTAATGCTCGGGACATAGTCACTAATAACCTCGACTATTCCTGTGTCCACGGGATATATATGGTGTTCTAAACCACCTGCTAAATCACCGGGAAAAACTGGCTTAAAACGATCTAAATAATCAGAGTCCACTGCTTTATAAAAACAAGTCTCAAAATTGTTTAGACGACTCTTATCCCTAGCTTCCTCTGCTTGGGAGGCAAGCATGGACATTGGGATTTCACTGGTATAACGAAAAGATACAACATAGTCTCCCAAGTAGTTTGTACTCTTATTGATACTCTGTCAAGAAATTGGACACATTGAATTGAGTTTCATAGCTAATTGTATATTCAAGCTAACGCGCTTTGCTTGTTCGCCTTGTCATAAGCGAACAGAGTTTCACTCTATTCACTTAC
>NZ_JAUBDI010000015.1:0-84416 GCF_033253735.1 Sporosarcina saromensis
AAGACTCTGCCATTGTCGACCCGATAAATAAACAACATTTCATCAAAAAAGAGAAGAAGTTAAAAGCAACAAAGAAAAACAAAGCTAAATAAATTAAATTACAAAAAAAGGGAACTGATTTAACTGTAGACCCCTGTTCCCTTTTTTAAATTTTACCGGAGTACCATAATGTAAAAATATAGATTTTAATGTATTTAGTGTAAACTATGCAACGCTAGTGGAAGGTGACAGGCACCCGAACAATTCGCAATTGTTTGGGTGCCTGTCACCTTTTTATGTGAAGTATTCGATTTTCGCTTTTGGGAAATACTTTTCGACATAGCCAAATATGTGTTCTTTTATTTCATCTTCTTCATTTTTTTGATAAATGTACTTACCAATTCCATACTTGCCCCATTTATAGCGTCGTTTTTCTTCATCCAATTCCAACTTGGTCTTTGGATAGTTCTTTTCAATAACCCGCTTGGCAGGCTTTGTAAACCGGTGTTGAATGAATTCAAACGTAATGTCTTCACGGACATCCTCAGGCAATTCTTCATCCAGTCTCTCGAACAAGTGTCGATATCCCTCTTCCCAACCGTCATGAAGGTAAATTGGTGCAACAATAAAACCAAGTGGATAGCCCGCTCTCGCCACTTTCCCAGCCGCCGCGATGCGTTTTGCTAAAGGCGACGTCCCTGGTTCAAAATTTTTAATGACATAATCGGCGTTCACACTGAATCGAAAACGCGTATGGCCGTTATGTTTGGCATCGAGCAAATGGTCAACGAAGTGAAATTTCGTTACAAAACGAAGTCTCCCTAATTCTGTTTGTCCAATATGTTCAATCGCTCGTTTTAATGAATGGGTTAAATGGTCGATTCCGACAATATCAGATGTACAAGCTGCTTCAAACCGTGTGATTTCCGGCGCACGCTCTTCGATATATCGATCTGCCGCTTCAAAGATATCCTCTATGTTTACATACGTCCGGATATACGGTTTCGTCCCCATCGTCGTTTGCAAATAACAATAATGGCAATGCCCCATGCATCCCGTCGCAAGTGGAATGGCATACTCCGCCGAAGGCTTTGACGTATCAAATTTTAACGTCTTACGCAGTCCAACAACTAACGTCGACTTCGCAATCCTGTACTTTTGCGCATCCGTCTCCCCAGGCAAATCCCGAATTTGGTTATGCGACGTCGTAAAACGTGTTTCAATCCCCATCTTCTCAAACTTTTCCTTTAACTCTTTTCCCAGCGGATAATCAAGTGCATTCGGCTCAAAATACACTAACTGTGGTACAAACGGCTTATTCATATGGTTCGCTGCCCACTACACATTTCTCCATACACTCACCTTTTCCTTTTTACATAGCTTGCCTTAAACAAATAAAATTATGACGGCTTTTAAATGCATGATGCGCAAAATGGTTATCACCGCTTGGAGTGTGTTTATCACCGCTTGTCGTCCTGTTATCACCGCTTAACACAAGTTTATCACCGCCTACCCATTTAATAGGAGATAAAACGGGTAACTCGCGGCGCATTCATGAGCTTGCGATATGTTATCACCGATTTTGGACTGGTTATCACCGATTCTAACGTCGTTATCACCGACTTTGGGCACTTTATCACCGATTCTCCGACCGTTATCACCGATTCGAAGCACTTTATCACCGATTCACCAAAATCAATCGAATTCTTCAAATTAAAGTGTGAGAATATTTTCAGTTTGTTACGATGTAGTTGTTTTGGTGCCTGTCCCCTGTTTTATTCTCTATTTTCAAATAAGTGTTGCCCCTTACGTTACGGTAGGTTCTATAATGGGAGTAGGATAAGGAGTTGAGGAGAGTATGCATTTGATTGGTAAAGTAGCTACGATGAGTAATATTTCTATTCGGACGCTTCGTTATTATGATGAAATTGGTTTGTTGCCTGCAAAAAAGAACACGCACGGGCATCGCTTTTATACCGATGAAGACATTTCAAAACTTCACTATATATTAACTTTGCGCAACTTAGGTCTACCGCTAACGGAAATACAATTAGCGGTATCTAACAATACGTGGAACGTCAAAGATGTACTCACAATGCGCTTGCAAATGATCGAATTGGAAAAGAAACAATTGATGGCAATGGAAAAATCCATTCAATCATTATTAGCTCTTGCAGAAATTGAACAACATACTGATTGGCCCTCCATCTTTGAGACGTTTTATACGTTTCCAAACAGTAAAGACGCCATGAAAACACTTTGGGCAGAACAATTCACAGATGAAGAAGTAGCAGCATTGACTGACCTTCCGAATTTAGGTGGATTAGGCGATCAATCCGATGCTACTCTTTCATTACTCAAAGACGTTCGTGCAAATTTACACAACGATCCATCCTCTGCAATGGCTCAAGACTTGGCAAAACGATGGCTTTCACTTGTCGACGAGATGTATCAAGGAAATACAACACTTGCCAATAAAGTATGGCAAGCCAGTCAACATGAGAAGACAGTTGGCTTCTACCAGTTTGAAGAAGAACTTGTGAAGTTTATTGAACAAGCAATCCAACATTATTATGAAACAGAGGCTAACGAGCTATGAAGAAATTAATACTGTTTGATATTCTCTTCTATACAGTACTTCCACTGTTATTTTGGCAATATGGCCGCGAACCTTTTGGAGACTATTATGCGATGCTGCTTTCGACCGTTCCAGGACTCATTTATACAATCTATCGTTTTATAAATGAACGGCAATTTAACATAGCAGGTGTTTTCATCATTTTTTCGCTATTTTTAAGCACGACTGTCAATCTAGTATCTGGTAATGCAGAACAACTTCTGTGGAATCAAGTTTTTCTTGGATACGGATATGCAGTTGTTTTTGGACTTTCTGTTTTATTTCAAAAACCATTTGCGCTCTATTTTGCGGTAGACTTCATGTATTTGCAGGGATATTCACGTGAAAATAGCAAATCTTTATTTAAAACTAAGGGAATATTTATGTGGTATCAGCTTTTAACCGCTTTACTATGTCTCCGGA
Source organism: Sporosarcina saromensis (assembly GCF_033253735.1). NCBI lineage: Bacteria > Bacillati > Bacillota > Bacilli > Caryophanales > Caryophanaceae > Sporosarcina > Sporosarcina saromensis. The sequence continues at coordinate 3,020 of NZ_JAUBDI010000015.1, forward strand.
GCATCTTTCAAAGTTCCTTAAAAGCTTGTCTATTAAATGCATATGGAGTTGAGGGTTATGGAAAAATGTTGATTTACTTATAAATAAGTGGATGGGTTTTCGGTGGATTAATTACTGTTGGCTATTTCTTTATCGGTTCCATTGTGAAGCGCTATGTACAGAATCACATTGGTGGGAGTCGCCCATCATTACAAAGGTAGGCCTAAATAAATAATAGACAGTTCCACATGATGGCTCTGTCTACTGTTTAATAGAAAACTCATCAGGCTGGATAATAAATCGTCATATTCATCCGCGCTAATCGAGTTCCTTCGTTTGTATATATATGGGGTCTGTCTGCCTTAAATCGGATAGAATTCCCATTTTTTATTGTATACACTTCTTCATTTACAGAAATAGTTACTTCACCTTCAAATACTGTTATGAATTCCTCAGTACCCTCTTTATGTGGATCTGAAACGACTCTTCCTCCTGTCTCAATCTCCACAAAATACAGCTCAAAGCGAGTTTCATCCTGAAATGGAAACGTAGGATATACCCGATACCGTCCGTCGTCGACTGACAAGTGTTGGATTTCTTCTCGCAACACAACTTTCGCTTCAGGCTGAGGGTCATTGATGAGAGTTGTAAAAGACGTCTTTAAACCATTTGCGATTTTCCAAATGGTCGTAAGAGTCGGGCTAGACTCTCCTCTTTCAATCTGGCCAATCATCGTTTTACTTACCCCACTTAACTCAGAGACCTTTTCCAAACTTAATTTTTCTTTCTCGCGAATAGCCTTTAAGTTTCTTGCAAGCGTCCGATGAAGTTCCTCCATGTATCATCACTCCTTCCCTATGTACAATATAACGTTCTTTGTGTACACTATAAAGAATTACGTTATAAAACACAAACCGAGCGTTATAACGTCTATTAAGGAGGGGTGACCATGTCCTATCTATCGTTTTTACTATTTGTTTTTGTTGCCAGCTTCACACCAGGTCCGAACAATATTATGGCGATGGCCTTTGCTAATCAGTACGGATTAAAGAAAACGACTACCTTTTCTTTTGGCGTTGGTTTCGGCTTTTTTATTATCACCTTAACATGCATTTCATTTAATCTCTTTCTAACCAACCTTCTCCCAGCCATTCAACTGCCTTTAACAATTCTGGGCGTTGGATACATGCTGTATTTGGCTTATAAAATTCTGACGAGCAAAGATGGAGAAAGTAAAACTTCTAAAAATGACAGAAACCTTTTCCTCATCGGCATGTTCTTGCAATTTGTGAATCCAAAAGGAATTTTATATGGACTCACAGTTGTTTCTACTTTCATTTTGCCGAATTACACGTCTTTGTTTAGCTACATTACTGCATCGTTATTTCTTGGCATGGTAGGTGTAGCGAGTACGTTTTGTTGGAGTCTATTTGGATCGATTCTGGAAAACTATATTCGTCGTTACAGAAAGGCATTTAATATACTGATGGCTGTTTTACTCGTTTATAGTGCGCTGTCGATTATTTGGAGTTAAGTATTTAGAAAATCTTTGTACCAGGTCCATTTTCAACATGAATTTATACCTTGCATTCATTTCCTGGGATATAAAAACAGCTCGCCGACGGTCCATTCAAAAGCTTTCAATATGTTATCACCGATTTTGGACTGGTTATCACCGATTCTAACGACGTTATCACCGACTTTGGGCACTTTATCACCGATTCTCCGACCGTTATCACCGATTCGCCAAAATCGAACGAATTCAGCTTTCGCTAATGAAGAATACGTGCCCAGTTAAATGTGCTAAACATCTGCAAGCAACTAAAATTTTAGAATTTAACAGTTATCAAGCTGGTACAATTCAGAATTTTTCGGGGGACAGGCACCGAAACAATTCAGAATTGTTTTGGCCCCTGTCCCCTTTCATCTGACCTCTATGTTTTGTTGTGATTTGGCACTTTTGCTAGTGTCAGTTGTTTGGTACTGTTAGCATAACAACTTTCACATATGAGGAGGCCAGCGGTTATGCAAAAAGCGACTACACTTACAAACGCCCGGACGTTTGATTTGATTTTATCATCTATGCTCATTGCACTTGTCTTTGTTGCTACACTTTTACTAAATATCAAATTACCGATTTCGGTAAACGGGGGGCTCGTTCATCTTGGAACAGCGATGCTTTTTATCGTCTCTATATTATTTGGTCCAAAAAAAGGGGCTATTGCCGGAGCGGTCGGAATGGGATTGTTCGATTTAGTTTCTGGTTATGCAATCTGGGCACCAATTAGCTTTGTCGCGCGTGGGATTCAAGGGTATCTTATAGGGAAGATTGCTTGGATGAACGGACGAAACGGCAATAGCTTTCGCTTCAATTTATTAGCAACCATCGCCTCTACCCCGCTTATGATGGCAGGTTACTATTTGTGGGAAGCCGTTATTTTCAAAAGCTGGGTCATTCCACTCACATCGATTCCAGGTGATCTCGTACAAACGGTGGTCGGAATACTCATAGCACTTCCCGTCTGTGTCTTATTGAAGAAAACTCCATTTTTCAAATAAAAAGAGAGAGCGCTTATTTATCAAGTGCTCTTTTTTCATTCTGAAGAGATTTTTCCTGAATTCCTGCAAACTAAAATACTTAATCCCTGTAACCTTTCACTACCCTCACACGACCAATGACATGTAACAACAAATGATTTCAGGAGGAAACACATCATGGGAAAATTGAAAGTAGTACTATTATTTGCGCTCGTACTTGTGCTTGCTGCAGGTTGTTCGCAAAAGAACGATGCTGAAAAACCGGAAGAAGTGAACGTATCCTTTGACGAAGTGACAACTTCTATCAAAGAAGCAATCGCAAAAGACTTGAAAGAAGATGGTGGCGTAGAGGAAGAAGTACTTGTCGATGGCAAGCTTACATATTACATGGAAACAGATTTGACGGCTTCCACGGATGATGCAGGTGTAGCAATCTGGCTTGAGAAAATGAACGTTGACCAAGAAAAATTAGCGAACGGCCTCGTCATTGCGGCGATGATGAATGTCAATGCTGACGAAGTGATCGTATTGGAAGCAAAAGATGAAGCAGATGTAGAAGCATTAAAAGCTTCACTTGAAAAAGAACTGGAAAACCAAGACCAAACGTGGAAGCAATACTTGCCGGAGCAATATGAAAAAGTAAAAGAGAACATCATTACAACAAAAGGGAAGTACTTACTGTATGTAACGTACACGAATCCTGAAAAAGTTGAAGAGGCTTTTAACAGCAAGTTCAACTAATCGATTGGATCAAAGACTACAAAAAATGAACAATGCTTACCCTATTCATTGTAAGCTACTTATCACGAATGCAGTGAGTGTTTGCTCCGCAAAGAGAAGAGCTCAACCCCGTCTCAGACTGTCATTACCTGCTTGCAGTCTGAGACACTTTTTACATATCAGGAGATGTTGTCATGGTTTTCAGCAGTTTAACGTTCCTATTCTTTTTCCTTCCACTCGCACTGATTCTATATTTTAGCTGTCCGAAGAAAATGAAAAACCTTGTGTTGCTCGCAGTCAGTTTGTTCTTTTATGCATGGGGCGAACCGATTTACATCTTACTCATGATCTTTTCCGCGACGGTCGATTATTTTCATGGGCTTCTCATCCATAAATACCGAATACGACGTACGGGAATCGCAAAGGCAGCACTCGTTTCTTCCTTACTTGTTAACATTGGAATTCTTTCCTTTTTTAAATATGCGGACTTTCTAGTAGAGAACGTCAACGCTTTTTTCGGTTCTGCTATCCAGCCGTTTGACTTGCCTTTACCAATTGGCATCTCTTTCTATACGTTTCAGACAATGTCGTATTCCATTGACGTCTATCGGGGAAAAGTGCAACCACAGCGAAATCCACTTACGCTAGCCTTATACGTATCGTTGTTCCCGCAACTGATTGCGGGTCCAATCGTCCGATACGAAACAATTGAAAAGGAACTTGCCAATCGGACATTCCAACTAGCCCAATTCGCAGATGGCGTTAAATTGTTCATTATCGGACTCGGCAAAAAGGTGCTCATTGCTAATACGATTGGCGAGCTATGGTTCACAATCCAACAGCAAGACATTGACCAGCTGTCCACATCCACTGCTTGGTTAGGCATCGTGGCGTTCTCATTCCAAATCTTTTTCGATTTTAGTGGCTACTCCGATATGGCAAGAGGGCTTGGCAAAATGTTCGGGTTCAACTTCCCGGAAAACTTTAATTACCCGTACATCTCAAAAAGCGTAACAGAGTTTTGGAGACGTTGGCATATGACACTCGGCTCCTGGTTTCGGGACTATGTTTATTTCCCGCTAGGCGGCAGTCGAAAAGGAACATGGACGACAATCCGAAATTTACTTATTGTGTGGGGAATTACCGGGTTATGGCATGGAGCGAGCTGGAATTTCGTCTTATGGGGACTCTATTTCGGGGTTTTGATTGGCATTGAGAAGTTAGGTTGGCTAAGCGTCTTGAACAAACTGCCTGCCATTTTCCAACACGTTTATTTACTGACCATCGTGTTATTCGGTTGGGTACTTTTCGTTTTTGAAGACCATGAACAAGGACTCGCCTTTGGAAAAGTCCTGTTCGGGATTGCCGATCAGCCGCTTTACGACACGCAGTTTCTCTATTTTCTAAGTACAAACGGCTTGCTTCTTTTACTAGCTGTCATCGCGTCAACGCCTTTATTGAAGCGAATGAATGAACGACTCAGCCGTATATTGCCTGCATACTTATCTGCAAGCATTTCCATCAGCTCGTTCGTTATCATCTTATTTCTATCGACCGCTTACTTAGTCAATGACAGTTATAACCCGTTTCTGTACTTCCGTTTTTAGAGCAAAAGGAGGATCTACGTGAAAACAACCAATCGACTACTCATTATCGGATTTCTGCTTTTCATCGGCAGCATCTCTTTGTTGCACGTGACAACGGAAGATCGTGCATTTTCTGCCTCTGAGAATCGGGTACTCGCCCAATTCCCGGACTTTTCATGGGATACATTCCTCTCAGGCAAGTTTACAAAAGAATTCGAGACGTATTTAAGTGATCAGTTTGTGATGAAAGATTTTTGGACCGACTTGAAAGCAGCAACTGAAAAAGTAGCGCTCAAAAAAGAAAACAATGGCATTTATTTCGGAAAAGATGGCTTTTTGTTCGAACGATTTCCAGCACCTGGTCAACAATTGATTGCAAACACCGAGCATCTTAACGACTTTGCAGATAAACTGCAAAACACTACTGTCTACGTCATGGTCGCTCCAACGTCTATTGCACTCTATCCAGAGAAACTACCGACCTACGCGTACACTGCTGATCAGCTAACAGCCATTACTGCCATACGTGACCAATTGAACACGTCGATTCAATGGGTAGATGTCTACCGACCTTTAGAAGAGGCAAAAGACCAATCCATCTACTATAAAACCGACCACCATTGGACAACAAATGGCGCTTTCATCGCTTATCAAGCCGCAGCACAAGCGATGGGGATTGAGCCCTATACGAAAGATGCTTTCACCATTCAAACAGTAAGCAAAGACTTTTTCGGTACGTATGATGCAAAAGCAAATGACTTTACGACAAAACCTGATGAAATTGATGTCTTTTTACCGAAGTTTGATGTGACATACAGCGTTGAATTCGGAGATGATACACCCGCAATGGATTCGTTATACGAATGGGATTCGCTAAATACGCGCGACCAATACGCATTGTTCTTAAACGGTAATCATGGAAAAACTATCGTCCATTCATCCATCAACAACGGTCGTAAACTACTTGTTGTAAAGGATTCTTATGCACATGCCCTCGTGCCGTTTTTAGCAAATCACTTTGAGGAAATTCATCTGATTGACTTACGTTATACGCACGAGGACCTAGCCGGTTACATGGAGCAAGAAGGTATTCAAGATGTGTTAGTCCTGTATAACATTGCAACATTTGCTAACGACCCGAACCTCATTTGGCTCCGTCAATAAACAAACAGGCATGCCCAATCACGCGGCAGCCTGTTTGTTTCATTTCACCTTAATATCTATCTTGTCATCATACTTTTTCTCGTAATGCATACCTTCGATGTACAAAGCGTCTGGCAGTTCATCTCCCTCAAACAACAACATTCGTTCCTTGTAGCGATTGATCGTATCTTGTCTCACTGTTGTTTTTAACGGAGTAAATTTGTCATTCACTTGAATAGATACGCCTTTTAACATGACATCTTCTGCTGTTGCAATCGTTATAAAAATCCCATCTGACGCTTTTTCCACTTTCTTAATGAGTAATTCTTTCTCGTTAAGGAACAGAGATTCATCATTTATAGCATCGAGAGGAATTAGTTCGTTTACATCTGTATAACCGACAAACGTATCGACAACGACCTTCAACTCCTCAAGTTCTTCTGGTAAAGCATCATAGTGGATCTCAAATGATTGCCCATTAAGTGCTGTAGACGTGCCACTTCCTCTCCATTCAATCACTTTTCCGTCAGCCATCAATTGTACGCCTTCTAATGCAGACGGATACCGATCGAAGTTAGCAACTTTCAACTTTCCGGTAACTGTCGTTCTACTCGGTGTAGCAATAATTTTATCAAAGTAAATGGTTCCTTGATCGACTTGAACTTTTCCGTTGATTGCTTGTTTCATAACCGTTTCCATCGCAGCATTCGGGTTATACGGGAACGTAATTGCCATGTCTCGAACATTTCCCATTTTTTGATTTTCGGTAAGATGAACCGTTAGCTTCTTCGCAAATGGACTAACTGGTTCAAACGTTTGCATCCCCTTTAACTCGGTTCCTTCATCGTTCAGTGAAGCAACGGAACTCACGATTGATGCGTCAGTCAACCTACCCGTAACCCCCGTAAAATAGTAGTCTGGATTAGCATTGACGCCAGCCGGATTGGTAATCGTGTAATAAAGTATAAATTGGTTTTCATCACTCAGGATGCCTTCTAGTTTTAAAGTAGAGCCATCTTGAAAGGTTAGCTTTCCATCGACAGGCTGCCCCCGGCCTTCTTCATTTAGTTGAGACAACGTGCCTGTCATTATTTCATCAAAACCGAATAGCTTTTTTCCATAGTAAGCGAAAGCATTATAGTTGTAGCTGACAACAGAAACGAGGAGAAGGGCCACAGCGACGGCGATCCATTTTGGCATCGTTCTCTTCCTTCGCACGGGCGTCTGTTCCAATGCATACCGTAATCGATCTCCCAACTCAGCGGGTGCTTTCACTTCTTGTAACCGCTCCTTTTCTTCTGCGAATCGTTTTTCAAGTTCCGTCAAACTCCATCACCTCCAAATTGCTCGCGCATCTTCTTCAATCCATTAAACACCCTTGACTTTACAGTCCCTATTGAAACGTTTGTGATATTTGCGATCGTTTCATAGTCCAAATCATGAAAGTACTTCAATTCAATTGCTTCTTTTTGTTCGCTGTTTACAACAGCTAGCATCTCTTGCAAATCCATCCGTTGTTCACTTTGCCGCATGACATCCTGTATCTTTCCTGTATGAAATGTCTCCTCTGCATCTCCCATCAAGACGACTTTTTCACGTTTCATCAACATCTGCTTACACCGATTTACGAGAATTGTTTTGCTCCAACTATAAAAGGCTTCCTCTTTTTGTAACTGGTGAATGGATTGATAGAGACTGACAATCATTTCCTCCATTGCATCCATTGCGTCGTGTGGATTTTTCATATAGGTGAGAGCCAATCGATAATACGCATCTTGCTGCTCATGAATCAGTTGCAGCAATGCCTCTTTACTTCCTTTTTTCGCTTTTTTCACTAGACGAACAAACCCCATACCCTCACCTCTCCCCTATAAGAGTCATCTACTATGTAAAAAGTTCATTTTCATCCAACAAAAAACCGAGGTTCAGTTTAAATGACTGTCCTCGGTTTCTTAAAATGTACTTATTCTTCGTTTTCTACTTTGCCTTCAACGACAACTTCAGGGTCTGTTTCCACTTCTACTACTGCCGGTTGCTCGTTTAAAGAGAGTGCTTCTGCAGTAAAGCGGTGCACTTCTTCCAATAGTTCTGGATTGTCCGCTAGCGATTTACCGTAAGAAGGAATGATTTCTTTCAATTTCGGTTCCCATTCGTTCATACGTTGCGGGAAGCATTTCTTGAACACTTCGAGCATAACGTGAACCGCAGTCGATGCACCTGGTGAAGCCCCTAGTAATGCTGCAATTGAACCGTCAGAAGAACTGATTACTTCTGTACCGAATTGCAATGTTCCTTTGCCCGCTTCCGTGTCTTTAATAACTTGTACACGTTGGCCAGCAACTACAAGATCCCAGTCTTCGATTTTTGCGTTCGGAATGAATTCACGTAATTCTTCCATACGCTTTTCTTTTGATAGCATGACCTGTTCAATCAGATACTTCGTCAACGCCATTTCTTTTGCACCGGCAGCCAACATCGTAAAGACGTTATTCGGCTTGACCGACGTGATGAGATCCATGTTGGAGCCTGTTTTCAAGAACTTTGGTGAGAAGCCTGCAAACGGTCCAAACAGCAAGGATTTTTTATTGTCAATGAAACGCGTATCCAAGTGTGGCACCGACATTGGTGGCGCTCCTACTTTTGCTTTTCCATACACTTTCGCGTGGTGTTGCTCAACGACTTCCGGATTGTTACATACCATGAAAATTCCGCTGACCGGGAACCCTCCGATATGCTTACTTTCAGGAATACCTGTTTTTTGCAATAAATGAAGGCTTCCGCCACCACCCCCAATGAAAACGAACTTCGCTTTATGGGATTCAGTGACTCCTTTATCATTGCGTACTTTCAGCTCCCAAGAACCATCCGGCGTACGTTTTATATTATCAACCGTATGTTTGTATTTAAGTTCAACATTTTTCGTTTTCAAATGATCGAACAGAATGCGTGTGAGCGCACCAAAATTGACATCTGTCCCTGTATCGATCTTCGTTGCTGCAATCGGTTCTTTCGATGTACGTCCTTCCAGGATAAGCGGAATCCATTCCATGAGCTTCTGTGGATCTTCTGAATACTCCATCCCTTTAAAGAGCGGATTTTGCGTCATCGCTTCAAATCGCTTCTTTAAAAATGATACGTTATCTTGCCCTTGCACCATACTCATGTGTGGCAATGGCATGATGAAATCTTCCGGGTTGCTGATCAAGTTGTTTTTCACAAGATAAGACCAGAACTGCATAGATAGCTGGAACTGTTCATTGATTTTAATCGCTTTGCTAATATCCACTGTTCCATCCGGCTTTTCTACCGTGTAATTGAGCTCGCATAGAGCCGCATGCCCGGTACCTGCGTTATTCCACTCGTTCGAACTTTCCTCACCTGCATTTTCGAGCTTCTCAAAAACTGTAATATTCCATTCCGGTACTAATTCTTTCAGAAGTGTCCCTAAAGTGGCACTCATGATTCCGGCACCAATCAAGATGACATCTGTTTTAGTTTCTCCGTTACTCATATATACCATCCTTATATTGTTGAATTTGCAGAAAGGATGCAGGCGCTCCTGTATAGGAAATCCCTATCCAAGATTTCACATCGTCGCAAACCTTTGCTCATTCAATTATATCACACTATATACCAATTATTTATCGTTAAAAGCTTCTATAATTATCTGAAAACAAACTCCCGAAAAATATAGCAGAACAATAAAGCCCCACACCCGCTGATCGGTGTAAGGCTTTAAAGAATCACTCGTCAAATACGTTTACTTCACGCCAATCATTACAGCAACAATTAAAGCGATGGTCGTAATGACTAACCAACCTGCGATTAGTTTCCATACAAACTTCACCCAACGATCGTAAGGAATGCCGGCAACCGCCAAGTAACCCATTAAAGCAGCTGATGTCGGAATGATGGAATTTGTGACACCATCTCCGTATTGGAACGCCAATACGGCAACTTGTCGTTCAATTCCTAACAAGTCTGCCAATGGTACCATAATTGGCATTGTCGTTGCTGCTTGTCCACTTCCTGATGGGATGAAGAAGTTCGTCACGACTTGCACGAAGAACATTCCTACCGCATTCAATGTGCCAGGCAATGAACCGATTAACGCAGCCAAGCTGTTGATCATTGTGTCGATAATTAAACCGTTTTCCAACACGACTAGAATAGCGCGGGCGAAACCGACAATTAATGCACCGAATGCAACCAATTTCATCCCGTCTACAAACGAGTCAAACATTTTATTAATGCGTAAACCACCGATAATTCCTGCTGCAAACCCGATAATGATAAAGGAGGCTGTCAACTCTGTTAAATACCATTCCCACTTAAAAACTCCATACATATTCAAGCCTAGTCCACCCACAATAATGAGTAAGACAAGTGCATGTCGGATATTAAATACAGGCAATGTGTTTGGATCTTGTTGCTCTTTCTGTTGCTTCGCTTTAAGTTCTAATTCATACACAATACTCTTCGTCGGATCTTTCTTCACCTTTGCCGCATAACGCATTACGTAAAAAATCGCTAATGCCAAAATGAATATATAGACGACAAAACGGAAACCGATTCCACTGAATAATTGTAGCTCTGCCATCGATTGTGCGACACCTACAGTGAAAGGATTCATCATACCACCAATGAATCCACTCGCGGCACCTAAACTGATCATTGCCGTTCCGGTAATTGCATCATAGCCGATTGCTCTTGCAATGGCGATACCAATTGGAACGAAGATGATGCTCTCTTCAGACATCCCTGTCGTTGCACCCGCAATGGAAAAGACAAACATCGTGAAAGGTATTAGCAGCTTTTCACGCCTTTCCAGCTTGCGGACAACTTTATTAATACCTGCTTCAATTGTTCCTGTTTCACGGATAATTCCAAAGGCACCACCGACTAAAAAGATGTAAAAAATAATGGTAGCCCCTTTTGACATCCCTTGTGGAATTGCTTTGAACATGTCGAAGAAGCTTACAGGATTGGACTCAATTGTTTCGTAGCTACCTGCTACCACAAGTGTTTTCCCATCAACTTCTACGCGATCAAATTGCCCAGCAGGTACAAAATAAGAAGCAACTGTCGCTAATATGATAATGATGAAAATGATTGCATATGTATGCGGAATTTTACTTCGCTTCTCTTCGTTCACACTTTGCTCATTCATAGGTTTCCCCCCTCGTCTTTATATAGTCGCTAAATGACTATAATCTATTATTCTATCAAATTCTCACTTCAAGTCAATTTGAAATTCACTATAAAATTTATATGTATGCATTTTAACGTATATAAATAGCATTAGATTTTAAAGAATGAATTGACTTATATAACGCATTCTACTCTAAAAGGAGCGTTATGATTTATGAAAAATCTTTTCATTGCCATCGGGTTTTTATTCGCCACCTATGCACCGGAAATACCTTTGCTAACTGCATTCATTCAAAAAGAAGCACCTGCCTATGCAAAATGGTCCCGACTTGCCCTTGTTGAAACGAAAAATGCTTATCCGAATGCTCAAATTGTCGATTACTTGTATAAAGGTACTACTGCAACAGATGATCTTTCGATTGCAACATTTCAGCTTTGGTTAAAAGAAGGTGACACGGAATTTGGGGTCATTGTAACAGTTACCTATACTACGGCTACTGAGGAGTTCAAAAAAGTGGAGTTTGAAGAGTTTGCGCGCCCTGTATGGAAAGATATGCAAAAAACCCCCAACCGAAGTTGAGAGTTTTTCCATTCATCTATTACATTGCAACTGCAGACATACCGCCGTCAACGACAATTTGTGTACCTGTCATGTACTTGGAAGCATCAGATGCTAGGAATACACATGCGCCGACAAGATCACTTGGTTCGCCTAAGCGATTAAGTGGTGTGTTTGCATATACTTTTTGAAGACGTGCTTCTCTTTCTGGAGAAGACTTCAACAGACCTGTGTCGATGAAACCTGGGCAGATTGCGTTAATGTTCAAGTTGTATTGGCTTAAGTCCGCTGCCATCGTTTTCGTTAACTGCAAGACGCCGCCTTTACTTGCATTATATGGTGCAGTTTCACTCAATGCCATGAAGCCACCAACGGAAGCCATGTTAATGATTTTACCGTAGTTGCGTTTCACCATTTCTTTTGCAACAGCGCTAGACATTAAGAATTGGCTATTCAAGTTTACGCCAACAATTTTCTTCCAATCTTCTTCTGTTACTTCAAGGAATGGTTTCGGCGCGTTGATGCCTGCATTATTGACAAGGATATCAATTTTACCAAATTCCGCAATCAATTCACTAACCATTGCATTAATTTTCGTGCTGTCCGTTACATCAATTCCGTACGTTTTAGAATCGCGGCCTGTTGCTTCTTTAATTAATGATGCTGTTTCTTGCAAGTTATCTTCTAAGATGTCGACAAGAACAAGTGTCGCACCTGCTTTTGCTAATCCAAGTGCATACGCTTGTCCAATCCCTCTTGCACTTCCTGTAACAATTGCTAATTTACCTTCTAATGAAAAAATATCCAACATGCTGATCAATCCTTTCTTATAATAATCCGATTAAGAACCAATATGGAATTGCAATTAAGGCAATGAATAGTACATTCAATACCATTTGTACGGAGAAATACTTTAAGAATTGCTTATACGTCATTGCCATGTAACTGAATAAGAGCAATGGCAACGTTGATTCGTAAGGTAACAAGAGTTGATACAACCCGTGAACGAATGAATAGGCTAGCGGCAATGGGCTAATGCCTAAACTGTTCGCAAGTTCCGCCAATGGGATGGCCATTGTTGCTGATGCTGCAAATGGCGTAAGCACGAAGTTAATACCGACTGAAAGCACCCATGTTGCAACGATTGTATAGAACGTTCCGCCAAGAGACATAAGTGGGAACAAAGAATTGGCAATGAATGCACCTGCTCCAACGACTGCAGAAACTTGTCCAATCGCCATCGTCGCGGTAATGAAGAAAATCATACCAAAGTTTGTCTTTGCCATTGTTGAATTGTCTGCAAGCTCGACACCTGGTAAGAAGCAGACAAACGTCATTCCGATGAATATCCATCCAAGCGCAATGCCGTGTAGAGAACTTGTTGCTAATAGCGTAATAAGAATCAATAAGATGATTGTGACCTTTTTCTCTTTTAATGAGAATTTGCCAAGCGCTTCGTATTGTTCTTTAAAATATGCTTTGCCTTCAAATTCCTCTTCGACTTTAAACATTTTCGTAATGGCAAAGGCCATGACATATGTCCAAATGATTGTAATTGGAACATTGTGCACGACGTATTGTAACCAAGACGCGCCTTCAATTCCGATACTCTCCAACTGACTGTTGAAGACGAGCATTGGCTCAACGCCGGTCAAACTGACGAAAGAGGCAGTGACTGCTGCGTTATACGCTCCGAAAAGTAGACCAACCGATCCTTTGGAAAACTTCTTTAACCCTAACGCGTTAATAATTCCAAATGCCATACCCGCATAAAGTGCGATACGTGCAAGTGAACCTGGTACGAGAAAAGCAATAATAAATCCGGAAGTCGCTAACGCAAAGATGATTCCTTTATACGTTCCGCCTCCCCGTAAAATAAACCAATAGGCGAGTCGTTTAAGTAGACCTGATTCATCAAATACTGCCGAAAGGATTAACGCTCCCAAAACGAGGTACGGTAAATCCTGACTCCATGGCGCATATACATCCGCCGGCGTAGCAACGCCACTTAAAATGAAAGACACAGGCAATACCAATGCAACGATAATAAGATTGATTAGTTCTAATGCCCATAGTAAAATTGCTATAACTGTAATGACAAAGAATAGTTTCATTTCATGTGTATATGCATCCGTAGTTGGTAGTAAATAAATAATCAACGGCGGGATTAGAACTATCAAGTATTTCAAGAAAATGCTTTTGTTCGATTTTTGTGCTGTTTGCACTTCACCCATACTATTTCCTCCTCCTTTATATTTTTATAAAGGTTTCAATTTCTAAAAAGACCTTTATAACCAAAGCCAATTATGTCACAATTTGAACATAATTAGTAATACTAATTTCCCTATAAAACGTATAACTAAATAGTTATACTTTCATATGTAACAGGAATTTCGAAAGGGAGCAGATTGCATTGAAAGACCTAAGTGCGAGTTATTTAAAAGCAATTGCAGAATACGGCAGTATTTCAAACGCAGCGAAAGGGCTCTTCATTTCCCAGCCCTACTTAAGTAAATACATACAAAGGCTCGAGAAGGAACTAGGGGTAGAAGTCATTAACCGGCAATCCACGCCTGTGACATTAACGTATGCTGGTGAACGCTATCTTCACTATATGGATGACGTAGATGACGTCATTCAAACGATGCTAAACGAAATCCATAGTATTTCCAACTTGAAAAAAGGAAGACTAAAAATCGGTGTGAGCCATTTTCTGTCCACCTATACACTCCACCAATTGTTACCTGACTTTATGCTACGCTATCCCGGCATTGAAATTGAGTTGGTGGAAGACGCAACCGAAACTTTGGAGGCGTTACTCGTCCAAAATCAGATTGATGTATGTTTCAATTCTTTGCCGATCACAAATCATGACATCCTTTACGAGTTTCTGTACGATGAATACAATTACATTGTGATTCCACCCAATCATCCACTGTCCGTAAACTGTGTACCAGAAGACGAATTCGATCCTGCCGTATTAGATGGTGAAAAATTCATCGTGACAAAGCCTGGTGTAGGGTTGCGGCGATTTACAAACCAAATACTCGCGGAGTACCAAATTCATCCACAAATTATTTTAGAAACATCAAATACAGAAAACGCGTTGCGCCTCGCTAATAAAGGCGTCGCCATTACGATTGTCCCGCAATGCGTGATTGAAAATGCTTCTGAGAAAATTGAGGCGTGCTTGTATCCATTAAAAGACCCAGCTTTTAAAAGCCATATTGTTCTCAGTTATCGAAAAGGCGCACAACTAACCCCCGCCACCCTTGCTTTTATTGAATTAGCAAGAGAGAAATTCCCGAGAAGTTAAACACATGTAAACGTAAAAAAGACAGTCGAACCTTATTTGGTCTGACTGTCTTTCGTAATTTTCAAGTTCTCTACTAGGCAGAGTAACTAATTTTTCACTTCAATAAATCCTCTGAGATCAGCTTAAATCCTTCAATCATCGCATCCTCTTCCACTTCAATGAGTATGCAACTTCTCCCGTTCACATCGACACGTCGAACGTAGCGCAAGTCTTGCGGACAGATGGAAATATCCGCTACTTTCGTGCTAATTTTTATGGACTTAGATGTATAACTCGGGACAACATGCCCTGCATTCATTTCATACGTTTTGTCGTCGAGCACTTTTTGAAAGGCCATTTCCACCTTATCTGAATCGACATCTTTCACACCACTCGCCTTAAGCACACGCTCGACTTCTTTTGTATCTAATGTAGGCGTTGTCTCTTCCGCATCTTTATCCTCTTCATCCACTTCGAGCATGCTTTGGATTTCATCATACACACTTGCTAGCGTACGCGAATCGACTTCATCCCCGATCACTTCTTTTACAATTTCTTCAAAAACCGTCTTATCGTCTTCTGCCGTCATCACTTCTTCACCGTTCAGCACATTCTCAATAAACTGGTAATTAGGCTTATTCGCCTTACCCGACGCATACAAAATATGATTCACGTCTGCCGCATTTGCCGTAAAGCAAGGGAATAAAAACCCTCCAATTGGAGACGTAATATTCACGACAGGATCCACCGTCATACTCGATTTAAACTCTCTTTCCTGAAAATCAAAGATCAGTGAACGCTTCGGCAAATCGGTCTGATTCATACTGCACAAAATGAACGGCGTCGTATACACTTCGTCCCGAACGGCCGTTTCAGACTCGTCTTGACTCCGTTTCGTCGGTTTAAAATAATTCCCGCGAATGAAAGTAATAACCAAATCCTTCTCATAATGACCGTTTTGTACCATCTTTAACGCTAAGCGCTGCATATCTTCTTTCCATTGCGTTACGTCATCAGCATGAAGACCGTCATACAATAGTTTTTGTGCATGCTCCTCATTTTCCGCCTCTTCTTCCGATTGGCGTACAAACTTCACTTCAAACAGCTTCACACCTAGTTTACCACCGAGCACTTTTTTAAAATTGGTAAAAAACAAGTCCTGTTGCTCTTCATCCAGCAAAGAAAATGATTGGCTCTCTTCGTGGTAGATGTCAGTACTTTCCGCCTTAATATATACATTATAAATTGTCGTGATTTTTAACAAATCCGTACCTTGCTTAAAATGTTTGCGAATGTCTGCAATATCCTTCTTATTCATCAGTCCACCAACTCCTCAGATCATATATAACGTTTATCCATTCAACTTCAGCACAATAAAAAAGAGTAACCAAAGCGTCTGCTTTCGATACTCTTTTATTATAACAATGAACGAACGAAACACCTACATGCCAAAATACACTACAACTGCTTTATGTTCAATTTATAGCTAACTTGATGATTATCTTCGAAAAATAATACGCTTACGATTGCCTATAGACAACCTATCGCATATTAATATGCGTTACAGCAAACCGTGAAGAATACCTACTAACGTAAAAATAATGAAATGATCTCCAACCGCAATGTAAAACGTTTTCCATTGGACTAGGCCAAACAATGTATTTTTCAAATAAACCAATGAAATAAGAAGACCAATTATTGCACCTACTAGCGCCCCTTCAAGTACACCACTTGAGGGTATTGCACCTACCAAAAGGGCGACCATGCTAGAACTAATGAAAGCAACGATGACTGACACAATATATTTTGTTGCACCTTTGCTTTGACTTTCTTTCCCAACTACTTTTGAATAGTAGATTCCACCATACACCATATACAAAACAGCACCTGCAACGATCGCAAGAACACTTACTGTGCTACCATCCAATGTCATATTACTACCTCCATTCTATTTTGGTTCAATGGCTAGAGCAATTGCTTGTATCATACATGACAGAGCAAGCGTCCCGTCCTTCTCATTAATCGCTACGAGTTCTATTGGATTGCCTAAATACTTGTATCCGCTAATAGGTAACCAATAACTATAAAGCTCGGAATAGCACTCGATTAGTGTATTCCTGTCATGATA
The DNA here is from genome assembly GCF_033253735.1 of Sporosarcina saromensis. NCBI lineage: Bacteria > Bacillati > Bacillota > Bacilli > Caryophanales > Caryophanaceae > Sporosarcina > Sporosarcina saromensis. The sequence continues at coordinate 20,119 of NZ_JAUBDI010000015.1, forward strand.
ATCAATTGGTTGTTCAAACGGATAGAGTACATATTTACCACCTGAAAACTGATAGATTTCTTCGCCTTCCAGTACAGGACTTTCTGGATCTTCAATTACGATACGGCAATCATATCGACTTCTCTCTGGTGGTGTGATGTACGGATTACTTCTCGGAACTCCAATCATCATCGTGTTTTTTCCAATAAGATTTCTTGTATTGGACCATCGATAAAGTTCTTCCCATACACAAGGAATTCCTTTCGTATAAGTTCCGATACGATACCTGTTAACTGTTAAACAAGGTGATAGTTCCGCAACACGTACTTTTGATAAATCTAACCATTTGAATTCATTATACTGACTAGTATCAGTGCTAGCTTCTTGATTTATGCGAACTTGTTTAGATTTCTTGCTCTCATAATATTCTCTAGGAAACTTTTGTAAATAAGCCCCCTCTCGCCAACTCTTTGGACTCGTTTCATAATAACTCGTAAAAGAATACGTAAAGGCCGACAAAGAAGAATACCCACTAATTTGTGCAATTTGTGTAATGGGTAAATGTTGTTCGTATATTAAAAGATGTGCGGCATTTTCCAATCGTAGACGTTTGACATAACTCGCCGGTGTCTCTCCAATAATTTCTTTAAACAATCGTTGAAAATGAAATGGTGAATAGGTGGAAACTTTCGCTAATCGTTCTAGCGGCAGTGGTTCATGTATATTTTCATCAATATATGTAATAACCCTATTAATAAGCCGATGTTGTTCATTACTGTAATTCATAGATGGGCCAATCCCCCTTTTCAATGCTTTGTACAGCTCATTCTTTCACAAAGAATTCGTTTCATCTACTAACAACATACTACACTAACTGTTAATCCTTTTGTCTTAGTCAGACATCATTTTTACCTATTCGTGAAGAATGATATGTTTGCGAGGGGAAAAATCGTCCATAAATGAAAGGAAATCTAACGTATCGAATGAGCTGATACAATAGATTTCCTCATAGTTTTATTGCCTAATTTTGATTTCTAATAAATTATTGAAAGCTCCCTACTGCTTCAAGAATTTCGATACTTCAATGCCAAACCTTTCAAGAAGTTCCGAGCATATCGGTCACCGCACTCCTTGTAATTTCGGTGCCCTTCTTTTCGAAGGACAGCACTTAATTCGCTTTTGGACAGATTCACGCCTGCTAGCTGTAACAGCTCAATCATATCCTCACTTGTGAGTGATAAGGCGATCTTCACTTTCTTCAACAAGATATTGTTTACATTCCGGTGGTCATTTGCCATTAAAAACTGCTTTTGTCCATTCGTAGGTGCATCTTCTTGAACGCCTCTTTTTAACGTTACTAATCCGTTTAAAAAGGCCTCCAATGTTTGGATGTCAATGGTTTTAACAAATTCATTACTCTTTTCCTCGCCAACGACAGGCACTTTCGCCAACATTTCACGTACTTCCTCCGTTGTCGTTTCCACACCGCCTAGCGCAAAAATCTCCACCATTTCTTTGTCCTTTATATCAAGTGCATAACGCAGCCTGTTTAAAATGTCATTTGTTTGCATACAGATCACATCGTCCTTTCCCGTTCGAACAGTAGTTATCAGTATAATGCTTCCGTGTAACCATTGTCCAATGAGCAAGTGAAAGACCTCATCAAATGACGAGGTCAATTCTAACATATTCTCTACTTTTTACTCGCCAAGCCATCTAATGACAGTGGCAGCCCATGTGTAGCCTGTACCGGCACTTACGGCTACGGCAAGGTCACCCTTTTTCAATCGACCTTCTTGTTGCGCTAGATGGAGACCAACGCACGGATCGAGTGAGGACATATGACCGTGATGGCTCAAATATATTGCTCGTTCTTCAGGTAGTTCGAGTGCACGCAGAAGTTCTTTGAACATCGATCGTTTTGTATGCAGAGGCAATAGGAGGCTAACGTCTTGAGGTGTATGTCCGCTTTTTTGAAGCGCTTGTCGAATGACTTGTTCAAAGTTTGAAATGGAAACAGGGTCTAACCGTTCTTTCATGGATTGAGGATCTTTTACATCAATATAATGCAAATTCTTTTCAACCGTTTCATGACTAGCAAAATGTTTTGATCCTCCTGCTACCGCGCGGACATCATCATGAAACGATCCATCCGTTAAAACTGCACTCGCTAACACTTCACTTACAGATGAATTTCTTGTTACTAAAGCTGCCGTTCCACCATCTGCAAAGTTAAACATGAAACGCGATCTCGGATTTGTGTAGTCCACGATTTGCGATTCTCTACACCCAGCAACAAGCAACACATTTTGAATGGATGAATCGGCTACAATCATATCCTTGGCTACTTTTAAGGCGATCGGAAAACAAGAACTGACATTCATGATCTCAAACGCATACGCGTTCGTAGCTCCTAACGCATGCTGGATTTTCGGTGCACTTGACCAAACAGTATAATCCTTATGAGGACTTCCAAAATAGATGACGACATCGATTGCCAAAGGATCAATCCCTTCCAACGCCTGTTTACCTGCAGCAATTGCAAGGTCGGATGCATGAAGGCTGTCATCTGCTACATGCTTTTGCACTAACCCAAATTTCTCAACGATAACCTGCTCTGGTATGCCCGTTTTCATGGCCAAATCTGCCGCTGTCTCTACTGTGGAAGGGAAAAAAGCCCCTGTCGACTGAATCCCAACGCTCATCAAATCACTCCTCCTTCAAGTGGCACTTTCATTTTAGCTGTCCCGGTCAATACAGTCTGCTCAGCCTGATTAAAACACTCCGTCAATAGTGTTAAAATTCTTCTGTGCTCATCAATTTCCAGGACAGTCGCTTTTGCTGTTATCGTATCTCCGATAAAAACCGGAGCCGTAAATCGTATACTTTGTTCTACGTAAACAGACCCCCTCCCTGGAAGATGAACGCCAAGCAACTGGGATAGTAAACTCGACGTTAACAGACCATGCGCAATCCGCTCCTTAAACCTCGTTTGTTTGGCATATTCTTTATCCATATGAACAGGGTTGAAATCACCACTAATCCCGGCAAACAATACGACGTCTGTTTCCGTTATTGTTTTACAGCACGACGCTTGCTGTCCAATTTCATAACCGAACACTTCATCACCCTCTTTTTATTAGTTGTGTCTTAAGAATTTTCCCTGTGGCATTTTTCGGCATTTCATTTAAAAACGTCACGTGTTTTGGAATTTTGTACTTTGCTAACGAACTTTTACAATGCGCTAAAACTGCCGCTTCTGTTAAAACGCTTTCATTTCCTAGGACAATAAATGCTTCAGGAACTTCTCCCCACCGTGGATCGGTGTTTCCAACGACAGCCACTTCCAACACACCTGGTATCTGACGTATTACTTGTTCAACTTCCAATGGATAGATGTTTTCCCCTCCCGAAATGATCATTTCTTTTTTTCGCCCGACAATGAATAAATAGCCTTCTTCGTCAGTCCTGGCAAGATCACCTGTGAACAACCAACCGTTTTTAAGTGTTTCATTGGTCGCTTCTGGGTTCTTCCAATATTCTTTCATAATGTTGGGCCCTTTCACGGCAAGTTCTCCAACCTCACCTGGACCGACTGCATTTCCATTTTCATCGACAAGCTGATACGCTACAAACAAGACCGGTTTACCAATGGACCCTCTTTTTCTAGGAGCATCCTCTTTTGAGAGCATGAAAAGTGTAGGGGATGTTTCGGACATCCCGAATCCTTGACCAAATAGGAAGCCCTTCGCAAAATACGCGTCAATGAGTTCACGTGGACAAGGGGCTCCGCCATTATAAAACCAGCGGACTGTGCTCAAAACGGTTGTATCGAATGAAGGACTCATCAGTAGTGCCTGGTGAATAGTCGGTACGCCCATCACAATTGTCACATTGTGCTCCTCTATCATCTGCAATGCTTTTTCAGGATCAAACTTGCCTGGAATGACGATTGTTCCACCAGCAAACAGCGTCGGAAGGGCAAATAAGCCAATTCCACCAATATGAAAAAGAGGCAGCAATACGATGCTTCGATCTTCCGCAGTCAAATTAATCGCAAGCTTGTTATTAATAGCATTCCAAAACATATTCCGTTGTGTCAGTACCGCTCCTTTCGGCTTCCCTGTCGTGCCAGACGTGTAACAAATAATGTAAGGCGCTTCTTCATCGATTTCACTCGTACATATCGGAACACTTTCAGTTTTAGCACATACAGTTTCCATTGCGAGACGGTGCTCCAAAGCTGTCTGCTCAACGAATGAATGTATGAACTGCTCATTACCTGCTTCATAAACAAGAAGACTCGCGCTACTATCATTTAATTGATAGACAAGCTCTTTTGCACTTAACCGAATGTTGAGCGGCACTGCCACGCATTCAATTTTTGCAATAGCAAAGAGGAGAACAATGTATTCAAGCCGATTTTGAGATAAAATTGCGATTCGTTCACCTTTCCTCTCACCTAAAACTTTTTTCATCTTCCAAGCCGCCGTGTCAATCATGATATTCAATTGTTCGTAGGACACTTTTTCTTCATCTGTAATGATTGCTGTACGATCTGGTTGTATGAGTGCCCATTTTGCGATCCAATAGGCAATCCCTTCCATGAAACCCCTCCTTCATCACTTTTTTAAACCGTCAAAAATGAGCGCCATTGCCGCATCAAACGCTTCTTCAGGTACGTCTTTCTTCTCCCAATACACCCACCGCATCCCTAAAAACTGCCCAATCGACATTAAACAGTACGCCACAGTCTCCTGGTCAAGATCCTTAAACTCTCCCGCTTCCACCCCTTGGGCTAAACTTTTTAAGAAGCCGTTTGCAAGCTTGCCATAATACCAACGGAACAACTCCTGATCGACAACAATCGCTTGCTGAACGATGCTATATAAATTCGGATGATTTTTCACCCAACTGAAAAATGCATAAAAACCGTTTCGTTGCGCTTCTTCGTATGTTGTATGATTTTGCATTCCTTCCTTAATTGCACTACGCAAGTCACGGCTATAGCTACGAATCAATTCATCGAAAATGTCTTTTTTTGAAGGGAAATAGTTATAAAAAGTCCCTTGCGCAACATTTGCCTGTTGTGAAATATTGACAATCGATGTTTCGAAATAGCCTTTCTTCCCAATCACCTCTTCAGCTGCTCTTAACAGCTTTTGGCGGGTTTCTATTCCTTTAGGGGTTAATGTTTTATCAGCATCAACATTTTTTATTGACATATGAATCACCTCTCAGTTTTTAGTATAGAACATTGTTAATAGATTGACAATATAGTTTTTAAATAATCTGAATGTGAAAAGGAGAATAGATACAGAAAAGAAGGATTTCCAATGTCTGTCACGAAAAGTATATGTATGAGAGAGGAGAATTTTATGAAACCACCAATTGCAAAACGCATTCCTTATGCTCACAAGTTGCATGGCGATGTGCGCGAAGATGATTATTATTGGCTGAAGGATAAAAACGATCCTGAAGTCATCCGTTATGTAGAGGAAGAAAACCGCTATTACGAAGAGGTCATGCAACCACTTGAGGCACTGACGGAGCATATTTACCAAGGCATGATTGATCGGGTACCTGATTCGGAAGTAGATGTTCCTGTCCAACGGGGTGACTATTTTTATTATGCTCGAATGGATAAAACGAAACAATATCCGATTCACGCACGAAAAAAAGCAGCGAGCAGAAGCCTCTTGCAGGATACCGCTGAAGAAATTTTACTCGATTTGAATGAGCTAGCAACGGACGGTGACTATTTAAATGTTACTGAACAGCGGGTAAGTGCTGACCATAAGCAGTTAGCTTACTTGGAAAATCGAGATGGGACAGATCGTTATACGATTTTCATTAAGAACCTGGTAACAGGAGAACTGCTAGCAGATCGTATTGAAAACGTATTTTTGTATGGCAGTATGGAATGGAGCCATTGCGGTACATACATTTTTTACGTGACTGTTGACGAAAACCAACGACCTAGCCGATTGTGGCGTCACCAGTTAGGCGAAGATACGAAAAATGACGTGCTCATTTACGAAGAACACGATACGACGTTTTCACTATTCATTTCTCATTCGCAAAGTGGAAGATTCATCTTTGTTACGTCGTCTTCGACTACTACAAATGAAATTCAACGGATCGATACACATTCACCGTTGTCGCCGATCCAACAAGTAGGCGGAAGACGGGAAGGCATTCTCTACGACATTGAGCACTGGGGAAATGATTTGCTCATTTTAACAAATGAAGGGGCGTTGAACTTCCAACTTCTTCGCTGCCCAATCGATGACGTGCATGCACGGACCAACGTTGTTCCATATGACGAGAAAAAATACCTACAGGCAATGTACCCGTTTGAAGATAAACTTCTCGTCTCAGGAAGAGAGAATGGACTGACGCAAATTTGGGTATTGCAAGATGATGAGTTAACGCCTCTACAATGGGACGAGTCGCTCTACACAGTGTCAGTTATATCCAATCAAAGCTACGAATCGACAGAAGTACTTCTTACCTTTGAGTCCTTATTGACACCAGAAACGACGTACGGGTTGAATTTGCAAACGGGCGAGAAACTAGTGCTACAAATTGCACCTGTGAATGGGGACTATGACTCTTCAAACTTCCGTCAAGAACAACTGTGGGCGACGGCTGATGATGGCGTCAAAGTGCCGATGACAGTTGTTTACCGTGCTGGTGCTCTCGATCATGGACCTGCACCCTTACTATTGACTGGATACGGTTCCTACGGAGCAAATAGTGATCCCTATTTCAACCCATACCGCCTGCCTTTGCTAGAAGAAGGCATCGTCTTCGTTACCGCACAAGTGCGTGGCGGATCAGAGATGGGACGGCAGTGGTATGAAGATGGGAAAATGCACAACAAACGCAACTCATTTACGGATTTCATTGCTGCAGCAAAACATTTAATTGCCAACGATTACACGACATCCGATCGATTGGCAGCTCGAGGAGGAAGTGCAGGCGGCTTGCTCGTAGGGGCTGTAGCCAACATGGCTGGTGAACTATTTCAAGTGATCGTTCCTGAAGTCCCCTTTGTCGATGTCGTTACAACGATGCTCGATACAAGTATTCCCCTCACTACGTTGGAGTGGGACGAGTGGGGCAACCCGCAAAACCGTGAAGACTATTTCTATATGAAATCGTATAGCCCATACGAAAACGTGGAAGCGAAAAACTATCCACACTTGTACATTACGACCGGTCTGAACGATCCGCGCGTCGGCTACTGGGAACCTGCTAAATGGGTTGCTCGCCTTCGTGATATGAAAACCGATGACCATGATATTGTCCTCAAAACGAACATGGGCGCCGGTCATTTTGGCGAATCCGGCCGCTTCAACCAATTGAAAGAAGCCGCAGAATGCTATGCATTTATCGTCGATCGACTGGGTATTGATCTAGCAGTGAAAACTTCAAACCCCCGCTAATTCGGGGGTTTTTTATATGGATACGGAACAGCAAAAAAGTACAGCCATCTCTCCAAGGAGGGCTATACTTCTTGCTACCTCATAATGATTTTGACTTCGGACGTTTCCCTTCAGAAAGTAGACGATTAATTTGTTCGATGACTTGTGGAAGATCATTGATCGTTTGTATCGTAAAATCTGCTCCATTTTGCATGAAAGCGTGAGCGGTTTTAGAAATGATCGCTTCTTTTTCAGATTCAGTCAGCGCATGATACGCTTCAAAACTCAAGCCCATTTCAGAGCTTCCGACAATAACGCCGACAGCCCAAACGCCTGCTTGTACAGCCTCTTTCATATCAGAAGCCGTATCGCCCACTTTAACTACTTTCCAAGAAGCCGATAGTTTCAGCTGCTCCATATTCCTGTATATCATATAGGGATACGGTCTTCCGTACGATTCTGTTTCATCCGGTGTGACCACAAAATCTGGCGCATACCCTTTTTCGGCCGCATTTGGTATGACAACATCCATCATCGTTCTCGTATAGCCTGTTGTTGAACCGATTTTCAGTCCTTCATTTCTTAATGCTTGAACAGTCTCTATCACGCCTGGAATGGGGTCTGTATATGCAGATAATGAACTCATGAGTGCAGGCTCGAATTCAGCATACAAGTTCTTAACATCTTGTTCGGTAAATGCTCTGCCATATTTCTCTTCCCATAAGCTAGACACTCTCGGCATTGCTAGCATTGCTCGAATATGGTCGATTTTCAACATGCCCATCGGCTCACGTGCTTCTTCCATTGTCACTTCAATGCCTGCATGTTTAAAAATGTCAATAAACACATTAACGGGTGCAAAACATCCAAAGTCTACCGTAGTCCCTGCCCAATCGAAAATGATTCCTTCAATTTTACTCATTTCGCCAACACCCCCATATATTCTTCAATTACATTGCATAATTGCACAACATCATCTTCATAGATTTCACCGATGTTCCCAATCCTGAACGTATCCACTTCCGTCAGTTTTCCTGGATAAATGACGAACCCTCTTTCTTTTACATAGGCATAAAAATCTTCAAAGTTAAACTGTTCACTTGGAAAAAGGAACGTCGTTATAATAGGCGATTGTTTTTCTTCTTCTATATATGCATAGATTCCAAGTTGTCCCAATCTTTTTCGAAGCAACTCATTATTATGCGTATAGCGGGCATTTCTCGCTGTGACGCCCCCCTCTTCAATCAATTCGTCAATGGCTTTTGAGAACGCCGCCACTACATGCGTCGGTGACGTAAAACGCCATTTGCCTTCCTTGTCCATTTCCTTCCACTGGTCATACAAATCCAACGATAAACTACGAGCATTCCCTTCGCACGCCAATAACTTCTCCAATTTGACAATGGCAAAACCAAATCCCGGAACCCCTTGAATGCATTTGTTTGCACTGCTGATCAAGTAATCGATGCCTAAAGCAGGTACATGAATGTCGATGCCACCAAAGCTGCTCATTGCGTCAACGATCAATGTTTTATTGTACGTCGAAGCAAGTTTGGCAATCATGTCCAATGGATTAACTATGCCGGTTGTCGTTTCACAATGAACCATGACTAGATGTGTAATGTCTTGATTTGCCTCTAAAATAGTTCGGATGACCGCTTCGTCTGGGTATTGATCATACGCTACGTTATACGTCACATAATTGAGGCCTGTATAATCAGCAATCTTTACAATCCGTTCGCCATAGGCACCATTTGTAATAATTAACGCTTTATCATCTTGTGAGATGGCAGTGGTCATCACCGATTCAACCGCGAATGTGCCGCTCCCTTGCATGAGGACAGTTGTATATTCGTCCTCTGTGGCATGGGCAAATCCAAGAAGTTGAGAGCGTATTTTTTGTGTAATTTGTTTATAATCTTGATCCCACGTGCAACGATCTACCAACATCTCCTCTTTTACCGTTGTTGTCGTTGTCAGTGGACCTGGCGTTAGCAGTTTGTAATGGCTCATTCGTTAAAGTTCCTCCTGTTCACCTTGATTGTTGGAAAAATTGCTGATGTTGTTCTAGCAGTTCTACTGTCAATGCTTCCGGAAACGAGTTAAATGATTCAGGTGTATTGGCAATTGAAACCGATTCACCTTCGTAAAGTGCGACTGGATAGTCTACTAGCAAATCCTCCCTGGCATTTTTCATAATGACTTCTGCCATTTCCATCGCTAGCTCCTTCGTTTTTTCATCCTTGTCCACAACTGCAATCGATTCTGTCAATGAAAAATTCCCTTCAACCGGATCGATATTCACAATTGGTGCACCCGCTTCTTTCGCTGCCACAGCTTGATGTCTCAATCCGAAGCCGACTGCTACTTCACCCGCTTGCACCTTCTTAATAGGTCCTGATCCCGAACTTTCGAGGTGTGGACCGCTGTTTGCAATTAATTCACGAAGAACGGTTTTGCCTTCCTCTTCACCGTAGTGGCTAATAATCGCTTGAATCAACAACCAACCCGTAGAAGAATCCATTACATTCGGAATCGATACCAAGTCTTGGTAGTCCGGTTTTGTGAAATCTTTTATCGACGTCGGCATTGCCAATCCTTTTTCTTCAAGGACGTGTGTATTAACGAAAATAGAACCTGTAATTGCTAATACTGGCGTATAAAAAGATGGATACTGTTCAAGCGCATTTGTTTCAAATGGCAATTCCTTAAACATGTTGTGTTGTTGTTGCGCACTTTCAATAAAATATGAACTCATCGTCACCAAATCGGCTTCAAGTAATTTTCCTTCAGCAAGCAGCTTGCCACCTAACTCAGATGTTCCTAACGATTGAAGGATGTATTGTCCTTCATACCCAGCGTCCTTCAATGCTTGCTCCATCGCTGCCTTCGCTTCCTCATCACTATTCGTTTGGATGACCACCTTTTCACCTGTTGCATCGCTCTTGTTACTACACGCTGTAACTACAGCAAAAACCGTTAACACCATACACACAAGCAACCACTTCTTCATGTTGCACCTCCACTGTTATCGTTGTTGACTCGTTTTCCTTTTTTGAATGGACTCACTCAGGAGTTTTACAACTAAATTTGTACAAAAGATCAGCAAAGATAGGACAAATATCTCGTTAAATTTACCAAAATGCTGTAACTCTTTAATCTTGCTTGCCACTACAGACGTTTGAGCAGATACTAAAAAGATAATGCCACTAATGGTGACCATTGAATTGATAAAATAGTAGCTGAACATTTCAATGACGGTAGACGCAGAATTCGGTAATACAACACGATAAACGGTCTTCAACCAGCGATCTCCTAGCAATTCACCTGTCGTTTCCCACGTGGGATTCATCTTGCTCAATGAATTTTTTGCTAGTAAATAAGGCGTCGTAAAGAAATGTACAATATTGCAGGCGATAATAATTGTAAATGTCCCTTTTAAACTGCTTCCGTTAAAAAGCAATAAATACGATAAGCCTAAAACCATCCCGGATATTGTATTTGTCATCATCGCCAGTACATCCATCGTCAATCGCCCTTTCAAAGGGGTACGGACATTGATAAGTGCAGCGCCATAAGCAATAACTGTACCCAATAACGCCGTCAAGATTGCAACGACAATGGAGTTCTTATACACGGACAATAAATCACTCGATTGGAACACATTCATCACATGCACAACTGAAAATGAAAGATCATACGGGTAACTTGTAACAAACGGCGCGACGAACATGACGGCAAATACGGAAAGCATAACGACTACAATGATTGTCGATACACTCCCAAACACGGTATCCCTGAACCGATGTTGAACCAGATCTGTCTCTGAAAATTTATCGTAATGAATATTAAATCGATCCAGATACCTTAACAGGAACATTGCCAATACAGCAGGCGCTAACATGAAAACCGCTATCACTGCTCCGTTATTAAAATTAGGGATAGAACCGAGCATCTCTTGATACAAGTGTGTCGCGACAACATTATACGTCCCTCCGATCGAAGCCGGAATCCCGAAATCAGTAAAACTTAAAATGAACGAAAGGACAAAAGCGCCTCCTAAAGTTCCAAGTAATGGCCGCATAATCGTGTTGGCAAAACTTCTTATCGTCGAATCCCCCATCAATTTGGACACGATGATATATTTTTTATCAATAAACACAAAAGCGTTATGAATGAGTAAAAACGCTGCGGGTAACGTATAAAGGACGTAGCCGATTAACAACCCGTTAAAGCCATAGATGTCAAAAAGATTTCGCCCAAACAATTTTGTCAGCAATCCTTGGTTTCCGAGAGAGTACATAATCGCAAAACCATACGTAATCGTAGGCAGTAGCATCGGTAGTAAAATACCAATCCGAATCATCCCTTTTAAAGGTCTGAAAACGTTTGTACAATGCACCGTATATGCAAGGAGAAATGCTAAAATCGTCGTGATGATCGCTGTTAGCGTGGACACTTTCATACTGTTTAGGAAGGACGATCGGAACGCCTCCTCTTTCAGCATGGATGTATAATTCGCTATACTGAATCCGTCTCCCGCTTCAAACGATTTAATGAACAACATACCAATCGGAAAGAAGAGAAAGACAGCAAATAATACTACGATTGGAATGAATACAAACCGCATCTCTTTTTTAACAGTAAGCATTTTGCTCACCAAACAAGTTGTATATGTTTTGTCGTTTAATCGCTAACTGTCGTAGAATAAAATCTTTCACAAAACGATTTTGAGGTTGATGAATAATTTCTTGCGGTGTCCCATATTGAGCAATTTGTCCTTCGTGGATAATTAAAATCTTATCCGACAATGTCAAAGCTTCCTCAGGGTCATGCGTGACAATGATCGTCGTCAGTTTAAATTCACGTGCTATTGATTGGATTCGTTGCTTGATAGACTCTTTAATGACCCCATCCAATGCACTTAACGGCTCATCGAGTAATAAAATCTTCGGTTTCATAACCAATGTCCTTGCAAGGGCTACACGTTGTTTTTGCCCCCCAGACAGTTCACCAATCTTCTTTTTCATATGGGGCGCGAGTTCCAAAAAGTCGATGTATTCCTGTACTTCCTTCTCAGTCGTTAACCCTTTATGATTTCGGAGACCATAGACAATATTTTCATAAGCATTTAAATGAGGGAACAATGCATAATCCTGAAAGACAATGTTAAATCCGCGATCTTTCATGCAAACGTTACTCATATCCACCCCGTTGTAGACAATTTTTCCGTCATTCATCTTGACCAATCCTAGGATGATGTTCAGTAACGTCGTTTTTCCACTACCGCTTTGCCCTAATAGAGAAACAATCTCTCCAGCGTTAATCTCAAGATTAATATTTTGCAGAACGACCTTTTCATCATATTGTTTGCTTATATTTTGCAATTCCAGCAAACTGTTCACCTCCTTGAACACACCCTTAGTATAAAGACACTTTGTAAATGGAAGTCGAGATTTGTGTTGATTTACTGTAAAGATTGCATATATTCCACCTATATTATCTATAACTCTTGCCTAACTCATTAGCATTTCTACAGAACAAATTGTATATTTTATGTAAATATATTGAATAGGTTTTCTATTATCAGTACAGTAGAAGTAGGCTAAATAACAGGAAGATGGGGGAATTCGCATGTTTCCACTTGAAAGACAAAACAAGATTGTCGAATTATTAACGGTCCACAAAGTCTTAAAAATTTCTGAACTAACGAACAGGCTACAGGTTTCTGTCGATACATTGAGAAGAGATGTGAACTTGCTGACGAAGGCAGGGAAAATCGAGAAAATCTATGGCGGAGTGAAAATTGTAGAAACGAAATTCGGGGAGTCCACAATCAATGAACGAATGATCAGCAACTTGGCGCAGAAAGAATCCATAGCACAAGCGTGCAGTGAATACATTACCGACGGAGATTGCATCTACATTGACAGTGGGTCAACTACCTACCAAATTGCCAAGTACATAAAGAATAGAAAGAACTTAACCGTCGTCACCAATTCCATACCTGTCATCTCTGAATTGATGACAAGCGATGTAGAACTCGTCATCATAGGTGGGAAAATTAGAAAAAACGAACAATCGGTTGTAACATACGATTATTTATTTAACTTTGATGAACTAAACATCTTGAAAGCCTTCGTCTGTGCAAGTGGCATTACAATTGAGAAAGGAATCTCTGATTACAACTTGGAAGAAGCGATAACGCGGAAGAAAATGATCGAGCGTTCGAAGTTTGTGTATGTCGCTGCTGACAGTTCAAAATTCGGCAAAGATGTCACAATCAACATTGCCCCTCTCAATAAAGTGGACTACCTGATTACAGACGACGAAATTGACAGTACCTTCATACGTTCTTTCAAGAAAGCGGGCAGTCATCTTGTCGTGAAAAAGGTGGAATGAGAAAAGGCAGAAACTCACAACACACATAAAAACCACCTAAAACATGCGTACTCCATGTTTTAAGTGGTTTTTTGATTACACGTTAGCTTCAAGTGCAAGCTTTATTTCTTGAATATCTTGAACAAGTATCTTACTATTCTCTTCCTCAACGTCCTTTATGAGCTCTTCAGCAAGTAGTAAGCTCTTTTTAGCTTCAGTTAATTGCCTTAATAGCAATTGCGCTCGTGCTTGCGCTTCATAGGCATACGCAATAAAAAATGGCGCAAGATCTGCTTCATGGCTAACCGACACACATTGCTTTGCATAATATAATGCCTGTTCCCCATTCTCTACGACTGCATACACTCTTGCAAGTTGCCAATAGCCAATCGATAGGTTTTGAGGTGTATGCTCCTCTACTTGTGTCCAATGCCAAAAGGACGTGTGGCATAGATGAATCATTTGCTCCTCTTCCGCTTGCGTACGATTACGCTTGTCCAATAGATCCCACGTCTGATTAAAACAATTAACTGCTAATTGTTTATGTGAGAACTTTTCTTGTTGGTTGTCCATATGCATTCTCCTAACATTTTGTACTCTTCTCTATCTATTTCTATCTCTTTTATATTTCTCCTTTAAATTAGATATTCATGAAAATTAATTGAGGCCAGTACAGAACAATGATCGTCCGCTTCTTTCCGCTCTGGACTTTTAAATAGAATTTAAAAAAATATGCATGACGGGGAGTATCCCTTCATGCATATTTATAGTTTTGACCTTCTCATCTATACAATCAAAGTTGACCTTACTACAGTACTGGTTGAATTCATTTGATGACAAATGAATCTACTACTTCCTTGTTCAAGGATACCCCGATTATTAAATACCTATTAGCTATTCCACAACCCAGCATTTTCTAATGCCTTTTTACCTTTAAACGCGAAGAGAATAGAGACCACATTCAAAAGCAACATGATAAAAATCGTATACAAAACATACGTATAACTACCAGTATATTCAAAAATAAAGCCATATATCGGTAAAGCAACAATCCCTGCAACTGCTAATCCTGTTATGGCAAGTCCATAAATCTGACTGAACTCTTTATTGCCAAAAAGTGCAGTCGTTAAAAGAGGCCCTAATGTTCCAAGAGAAGCAACTACGAAACCATATAGACCGGCAGCTACAGTAAAGATCAATGGGTTTTCAGGCGTGAGTAACAGCAAGCCTACTGGAAATAATCCTAAAAGCATGGCAAAAATCGCTGAATATTTTACCCCTATTTTATCACTGAGGTAGCCGAAGAATAATGCTCCGATTACAACACCTACTGACCACGAGCCCATTGCATTACCCGCAAACTTGATATCATACCCTAATCCCATTGCAAATGGCGCTACATGTTGGTTAAAAGCAGCTATTGAGGTTTCACAGAAAAAGAAAAATAGTAGAAAATAAAATGCACTCGATTTTTTAGCGATCGCCAACGTCACGCCGCTAGCTGTTGTTTGAACTTTCGTTTCTTCATTTTGCTGAACTTCATCCACGCCATATGGCTGTAACCCTTTTTGGAGTGGGGCCATTCTAATCGTTAATAGAACAACTGGAATAACAACCGCCATTACGCCTATCCCTAAGAAAAAATACGTATTTCTCCAACCTTCATTGGCAATTAAGTTACCTGCTACAGGTTGAAGAAAAGCGCCTATTAAACCACCTGCTCCCACCATAATCCCTAACGCCAATCCTCTATGTTTTTTAAACCAGTTATTAATAAGTACAGGACCAGCTAGTTGTGTTACGATGACAGATCCCATTGACATAGGAATCGCAAACAAATACCAACCCCATACAGAGTTCATGAATCCAAACATAGCAAAGGATCCTGCCTCCAACGAAACAGCTACTAATAACAGTATTCTAATATTGTATTTTGCTATCAATTTTCCTGCAATCGGTAAAAATAACATTGTGACAATTGATGCGATACTGAAGTACAATGTTAAGCTACCCATTCCAATACCTAAATCTTCTGTAACAGGTGTTAGAAATAATCCACCTGTAGTCATAATGCCACCTTTAGCAGCACCTACCATTACAACTAAACCTACTAAAACCCACCAAGCATAGTGAATTTTCTTCTTCTTTGACTGACTCATGATGTGTCCTCGATTCAACTATTGGATTGCCGTTTTTAAAATTGAGTATTCTTATTTTGTTATTAAATTAAATAATGAATATCAATATATACATAATTATCTCAATGAATAGCGCTAAACTTTTTTCGGTTTAATACTATTGATTGAATAACTAATAAACAGCCTTCGCAATAGTAACTCGATACGGATATTGTGTCAATCCTATGACGATTATTTCTTGCACTCCAAAAAAATCCTGTTACGAGTTGAAATTAATAATTCTTCATGCTAAATGGCTTTTGAGCCGCTAACCTTCTCAAATTACTGTGTATATTCACTTTTGACTCAACTAATAAACCCGAAGATGCTACTATTATCGTTACAGGAATAGAGAAAATCATAAATAATTAATTCTAAAGGAGTGTACCTAAATACACATAGCTGATAGAATAAGAGCATATTATTTAAACATATTGAACGATTACATATAGCTTGTTAGTAGGACAAAAGAGATGGCAACAAACTACACGTAAAGGAGTTACTTCTTATGGCATTCAACATTTATTACTATGAAAGTAATGTAGTCTGCAAGTTTTGCAAGAAGCGTTTTACTACATATAAAGTACGTCCAAATCGCTATAAACTAGTTGAGGAACATACAGATTTTATGCCGGTCTATGAAGGATTAAATCCATTGTTATATGAAGTCGCTGTTTGTCCCCATTGTGGGTACGCCTATCACAAGTCCATGACAAGAACCTATGGACCTTTCATGCTACTTATAGATGAATTGTACATCAAAGAATTGAAAAAACCGGTGAACATTTGTCAGGAACGTACG
Source organism: Sporosarcina saromensis (assembly GCF_033253735.1). Taxonomy (NCBI): domain Bacteria; kingdom Bacillati; phylum Bacillota; class Bacilli; order Caryophanales; family Caryophanaceae; genus Sporosarcina; species Sporosarcina saromensis. Next base: position 36,888 of record NZ_JAUBDI010000015.1, read on the forward strand.
ATAGATGACGCGATTGTAAGCTATAAGTTAGCGTACCTCGTATCAAAAGCATCGATGGAAGAACCCTTACTATTGGCCAACATCGCAATAAAAATTGCGTGGCTCTATCGTTTAAAAAACGAGCCAGAATTTGAACTGCGTTACCTTGATTCCGCTAGAGACTTTTATAGCAAGTCCTTTGCTTCAAATCAGGAAGGCAATGAACGAATTCAATATTTACAAGCAGAGCTTAGTCTTCGTCTAGGGGATAGTAAAGAATCCAAAAAGGGGTTTTCCCGTTTAATCTCAGATCGGAGCACTTCAAATAAATACCGAAAGTTAGCTCGCGATCGTTGGGAAAACTATAAGTATAACGAAAATACGAATGAAAGCATTTATTAAGAAGCAAGGAGCGAAGTATTGTGCAACTGTTTGGGAAAAAAATAGACGTAAGAGAAGAAGATATTTTTTCGGAATTACTTCACTTTTTACTAAGGAAAAATAATCGTCTTTTATCGAATGATGAAGTCGTTGAACTAACAGGTGTTTCGTCCAACTTGCTTTATAAATGGGTGAAATCCGGAAAACTAAAAAACACCATCTTTCCAAATATCGGTGCACCCTGTGATCGATGCGGAAAATTAACACATTCAAATATCTGCGTAAGCTGCTCTACCTCTATCGTCAACACATTAAAACAAGAAGAAAAAGATCAAGAGTGGTTTAACCGAATCCAACGAAATGATCGACGTACGAGTACATATTATTATAGATAATGAATTGAAAGTTCTACTAGTGTGCCATTATAAAACTTCCTCTCGTTGTGAGTCACATAAGTTCAATGAGACATGAAGTTTTATAATGGCTTTTATTTAACAATCCTATTTATGCTAGATCTTCTGCCAGAAACATTCATGTGACCTTCTAAAAACACCACTTATTTATCATACGGTTCTCCGCACTATAACTAAATGCGGTTTTAAATTGCACTTAAATATAAATCGAGCGAAGCCTCAACTTCTTTCGCAACTAACCCAACGAAGTCCTCATAGTCATTTGTCGAATGTGCTTTATCTAGTGCATTATAATAAGCTAATCGATTTTCTACACGAATAATAATTGGTGGGTAACCAAACTTCATTAACTCTAAGTTTAATAATAGTCTTGATGTGCGACCATTCCCATCAATAAATGGATGGATGCCAACAAAGATTGCATGCAGCATTGCACCACGGACAATCGGATGTACATTTTGAGCTTCTCCGTCATACCAGCTCATTAATGCATCCATTTCTTCTAGAATTTTGAATGGTGGTCGAGGTGTATGCACTGCACCTGAAATAAATACTTGTTGGTCTCGGTAAACACCCGCATAACTATCATCAATCCCTTTTAAAACAAGGCGGTGTAAATTTTTAATTTGCCATTCTGAAAAAGGCTCCTCATTATGCACAACGTCTTCTACGTAGGAAATCGCATCTCGGTGATTAATAACTTCTAAATGCTCTCGCATCGTTTTCCCACCAACAGTAATCCCTTCAAGTACTACTTTCGTTTCGTTAATTGTTAATGTATTACCTTCGATAGCATTGGAATTATATGTCCATTCTAGAAAAAGCTTTTCACGTAAACTTTGTACTGTGTATTTCGGTAACGGTCTTTTTGCGTCTAGCTGTTGTTTCTTTAAATCAATTTGTTCGAACATATTTTCAACCCCTTTATGTAACTTTACATCATGTGACTCGGATTTTGAAAAAGAACACAAAAAACAAGCAACACGCATTAAAGATTTCCCTTTATAAAATGTCTTAATTAAATTTTAAGAGAACATCTCTCATATGAAATAAAATAAGCCATAGAAACATGAAATCTATCTGTTTCTATGACTTTACTCAAAACCGCACTCACTTATGGTACGGTTCACCGTAACTAGTCAAAGTGCGGTTTATATATGTTGTAAGTCGTATTTTATTTTTTCTTTTGATAAATAATCTTTTTTATAATGGATACATTGTAATTCATAAAGATCATTTACTAATTCATCATCGAAATGTTTCTTGAAAATATTTTTAAGCTTACTTGAAAAGTCAAGCTTATAATCTTCTTTATATTTATCTTTAAATACAAGTGCTCTTAGTAAATTCAGTTCAACTTGTGGGTTTGCTTCTAAAATGACATCTAATTCACAAGATGTTATAGAAGTTCTAAATAATTCATCGTATACTTTAGATTTATTAAAGTTATATACAATCCCGTCTATATTTAAATATACAGACCTTGCTAAGTTTTCTTCGCTTGCTTGCAAGTTTGTATTTTTAAATGCCCAGGTATTTTCTAAATCCCATACATCAAATTCAATATTTGCTACATTAAATTTGTATCCACCAAATCTATTTCTCTTATTATTGTATTTATTTATAATAACTTCAAATTCACTTTTATCTTTAAACTTTATTGCTATATCAAAATCTCTAGGGAGAGGGGGGTTATCTGGAAATAAACAGATGTCTCTTATTGAACCCCCAAAGAACAATAAATCTCCTACATTAGCTAATTCTTCAATGAAGCTGAGAGTATGAGAATCTTTTCCAAGTAAATAAATTAATTGATCTTTTATATTTTTTTCATATTTACTCATCTTAACTCCCCCTCAAAACTAGTGACTAAGGTAATTTTACTCCTAATAGTTCTTGATGTAAGTTTACAGCGTATCCGTCAGTCATTCCTGAAATAAAATCTGTTACTAATTGAAGTCTATTGTACAATGTTAAATCTTTAAATTCCACTGTTGGCTCACCCTTTTTAGAAACTCGTTGAATATGTCTAAAGTTCTCTGAAATTAAATGGACTAACTTTTCATGTTTTGTTTTAGTTTTTGTTATACCATCCACATTAATAACAGCATTAATAAATAAATCCAATAGATCAGATATTACTCTATCCCCAACTAATTCAAGAGTTAAAACTTCCTTATCAGAAAACACATATTCAAAAGCTACATTTTCCAGTTTTTCCGATATAGTTCTTGCTGTAGAATTGGATATTAAATCTCCCTCAAAGGTACCTTCCATAATTGAGTCATAATTATCTTTAAAACTATTTACAACCGCGAATATTAATATCCCTTGAATATATACTTTAAAGTTTTGAACATTTATTAAATCTCTATTGGGTACTTCATTTAATAAAGCCTTTTTTCTTAACTCCTCTAATTTTATAAACTCATTAGGATACATCTCTTCAAATTCATATTTTATTTCTTTATAAACTTTATCCCAGTTTATAACTTTCTTTTTTACGGCATCTTCAATGTCTGCAGTTAAATAAGCAATATCATCTGCTGCTTCTAAAATATATGTCGCAGGATGTCTACATCCATCTATACCTATTTTATTTTTGATCTCCTCAAATAATTCTTGTTCTGAATAAAAGTATCCAAATTTCTTTTTCTTACGAGATTTATTTTTTTCATCATTGGAAGCCCACGGATATTTCATTAATGTCCCCAATGATGCAAGAGTGAAATTAGCTCCATACTCATCATTTAAAAATTGTAATTTACTTAAAATGCGGATTGCCTGCGCATTTCCTTCAAAATATAGAAAATCATATTTCTGTTGTTCAGTTAATTCTCCAAATTTTTCACTAGCTGATTTATATATTTCAGAATTAAACCAGCTTTCAAACCACGTCCGAATAATATCTTCACCATAATGTCCAAATGGTGGATTGCCTAAATCATGTACTAAACATGATACTTCTACTAAAGAGGCTAACTCCTTAGCCTTTGCAAAATCTTTAAATACTTCTTTTTGAATTAGCCATTCTCCTATATTCCATGCTAGTGATCTTCCCAAAGAGGCTACTTCTAAAGAATGTGTTAACCTAGTTCTAGTAAAATCATTATTTTGTAATGGAAATACTTGTGCTTTATCTTGTAATCTTCTTAGAGATGAAGAATAAATAATTCGCTCATAATCTTTATCAAATTCATTTCTATGAGGAAGGTTTTTACTTTCGGACTTTCTTTGTCGTTCGCCTAACAACAGGTTTTCCCAATTCAACATAATTTTACTCCACCCTTTTTCGTGAATTTTTTCTTTAATACTTCTATTTTACCAAGAGCAAAGTAAAAGAACAGTCTATTTAACTAAATTCCTTGAAAACTTGCTATATAATTTTTAAACCGCACTTACTTATGATACGGTTCCCCCCGCATAATCCGAAACGCCCGGTACACCTGCTCCAGCAACACCAACTTCATCAGCTGATGCGGAAACGTCATCTTGGAAAACGACAACAACTCATCCGCTCGTTTGATGACATCACTGTGTAAGCCAAGCGATCCGCCTATGACAAATACGATCTTACTTTTGCCATACGTCATTAACGATTCAATAGCAGTTGCTAATTCTTCAGAGGTCTTCTGTTTTCCTTCTATCGCCAATGCGATGACGTGTGCGTCTGCTCCAATTTTAGCGAGTATTCGGTCGGCTTCTTTTTTCTTCACAATCTCCATGTCTGCTTCACTTAACGATTCAGGTGCTTTTTCATCGGCCACTTCGACGATGTCGATTTTGGCGTAAGCGCCGAGTCGTTTGGTGTATTCTTCGATGCCCATTTTTAAATATTTTTCTTTTAGTTTTCCTACTGAAACAATTGTAATATTCACAGGTTGTCCACCTCTTTTAAAAAGTTATAAACAGAACTTATGCACATATCCACAGGACTTATCTACATCTTGTGCCCGATTATTCGTTCGCCACAATATACCTAACGGGTGTGTCACAATACGTGCAAGTTGTGGATATCTTTTCGTCGGTTTTGATTTCTTCTAGAATCGGAAATGTTTCTTCCGTTGCAATAAAGTCGTCAATCGCTTGATCTATATGGTTTTCACAACTTTGGATTTTCAATGTCTACACTTCTTTCTATCGGTTTATTTTACACAATGTTATGCACATTTCTTCATTTTTATCCACATGTCGATAAATTGCATTGAAAAACAGGCAGAATAGCGGTTGTTTTGCTAGGCTGCCTGTTGTGGATAAATAAATTGTTACATCCCTATGAAAAGTGTAACATTGTATGCAATTTTATGCGCTCTTTCTTGGCAATTCGTTAAAATGTATTGCCGTCTTTTAGTTCCATTTCAATCTCGATCAGCTTTCCTTCTCTATACACTTTCATGGTCATCTGATCGCCAACTTCTTTCTTGTTGTATAAATGCTTGCGCAGGTTCACCATGTCTTCAATCTTTTCCCCATCCATCTCAACAATGACATCGTATCGTTGGACACCAGCTGCTTCTGCTGGCGTATTGCGGAATACTTCCGTGACAATCACACCTGTCGTAACATCTTTCGGTAATTTCAATACTTCTTGTTGCTGTTGATACGGGACGTCTCGTAAGTCCAGGAGGCTTACACCCATCGTTGGGCGGTTCACCGTTCCAGTCATCTCAAGATCTTGGATAATTGGGATGGCGATATTAATTGGAATGGCAAGACCGATTCCCTCAACGGTTTCTTGCGTAATTTTCATGGAGTTAATGCCAATCAGTTGTCCTGCTACATTAATGAGCGCTCCACCCGAGTTCCCTGGGTTGATGGCTGCATCTGTTTGAAGAACATCCGCTTGCCAATCGACGGTTCCGTTTTGATCAAGGTCGATTGGAATGGAGCGGTCTTTTCCTGACACAATTCCCATCGTGACAGAGCCGGCGAATCCTAATCCGAGTGGGTTCCCAATTGCAATCACCGTTTCCCCACGTTTTAACGTATCTGAATCGCCAAATTCAATAGCTGTTTTGACATGTTCCGCGTCAATCTCGACGACCGCTAAGTCTGTCCATACGTCACTGCCAATGAGTTTGCCATCCACTTTCGTTCCATCGTCGAAAGTAATTTCAAGCTCTTGGGCGTTTTCTACGACATGATGATTCGTCACAATGTATGCTTTGTCGCCTGTCTTCTTGTAAATGACACCCGAACCCGTTCCTCTTTCTTGTGTCGTCTCTGTTGATGACCAAAAATCACGTACCGTTTGCATATTTGTGATGCCAACAACCGTATCCGCCACTTTCGATACAATTTCAGTGACATCCGTATTGACATCGAGTGAGACGCGTTCAGTCGTCAAATTGCTATCTCCAGTGGTTTGCTCTAAAACAGATGAATTCGATTCATTTCCCAGCGTAGCATTCATTAACAACCAAACGACTACACCACCAATAATAGCTCCCAACAAGGCTGGAAGAAAACCGCCTCGACGCTTTGTGTCCTTTTTCGGTCTCTCACTGTATCGCATCGGTTCTGCTTGTTTTTCAAGTTCCACATTCGTCCGATTCTCGTGATTTACTGCATCTACATGATTCGAATCATTACCTATTCCTTCTTCTATACGATTCGGTTCTTGACGTATTTCATCCTCTGAATGATTGGGGCCTTCCATATTAGGGACATCCGAATTCGGTTTGTCGTCCTCCCGCCGAGGACCTTGCTTGTATTCATCCATAGACCTCACCCTTTCAACAGACAGTTATTTTAACTTTACCCTAAATAGCTTGTTTAAAATCAAGTACGCTGTCCCACTTTTTGTAGATTCCTTGAATTTTATTGAAAAAAACCTTACCCGTAGGCAAGGTTTTTTGTTTCTATTAGACAGTGACAAGCGTTGTCGGTTGTTCCGCATCGGTATCATGTAAGTGAACGAATTCCCCGGTGCGGATGCCGCATGCTTCCAATGTTTGCGAAACACTCATCCTTGCGAGATCTTTCATATTATTATCCTTGCTCAAATGGGATAAATAAATACTTGTTTGCTTTTCCGCAACCACTTCACTCATTGCAATTGCAGCATCCTCGTTCGATACATGGCCGACATCGCTTAAAATCCGTCGTTTAATCGACCATGGATAACGACCCATTTGCAACATGCTAACGTCATGATTACTTTCAAAAACAAACGCATCCGATGCTGCAATATGACCTTTCATCCGATCGCTCACATATCCTGTGTCGGTTATGATGGAAAGCTTTCGGTCTCTTTCATGAAATACATAGAACATCGGATCGACAGCATCGTGCGAAACGGCGAATGACTGGATGTCGAGCGTTCCGAATGACAGGGACGTTTCCATATTAAAATGAAAACGTTGTTCTAACGGAACTTCACCGACAAGTCCATTCATCGCGTTCCACGTCTTTTCATTCGCATAGATCGGTACTTTATGTCTTCTTGCTAGTACGCCGATACCTTTTATATGGTCACTATGTTCGTGCGTTACAAGAATACCATTCACATTTTCCATGGAGCGACCGATTGCCGCAAGTTGTTGCTCAATTCGTTTCGCACTTAACCCTGCATCGACCAAAAAAGCATGGTCATCTGTCTCGACATATATAGAATTGCCCGTACTCCCGCTTGCGAGCACACTAAAACGCATTATAAAAACTCCTTATTCTTCATCTACATCAACGTCAACATCAACATCAAGTTGAGGCTCATCAACTTTCTCCAATTGGAAGTCTATCACTTTACCTTCAATGGCATTGATGAAATGTTCCTCAATACTACCATCTTTTAATTCTACACGAATGTTCCAAGTCGGAGCAAACACCTGGATTTCGGTTAACGGCACGAGTGACGAATAGCCTGGCGTTACGCTAAGTACTTTAGAATCCTGTTTCAAATAGCCGCGCGTTGCCAAGGAACCCACCGCTTCGTCTTGTGTCATTAAATCTCTTTTCTTAGACTCTGTACTGAACTTCTCAAGCATGCGTTGCTCGTAATGCGTAACTTCATAGTCATCATTCCAATGCACGACCACCATAGCATTTGGACTGTAGAAAATCGGTTCACCATTCACCATCTGAAAGAAGGTTGCCTGTTGCTCTTCTTGATTCACTTCCCATAGTGTGTACTCGTTGCCATGCCAAACGTACTTCATCATAAACTCATTGAAATCAAAATCACCTTTATCATTTTGAATCGCTATAGCTGTATTCATGTCCGATTCTATATGTGTGTTGTTCTCAATGACAATCGATTGGCTAACGAGTGTCTCGAGTTCTTCTTTTGTAAACTTCTTAATCGTTGCGGTCACAGATGAATAGTCATTTTTATTCACTTGAGGAAGGTTATACGTAATGTTTTCTTGCTTCATCACTTCTTCGATTGAAGTCTTTGAAATGACTTGAACATTTTGCGCGTCTGTCAGCTGTTGCACATACAAAGAGTAAAGAAAAATATTCAAAATGGAAAAAACGATGATAAAAATCGTTTTTGTTTTATTCCAATCCAAATGGCTCACCCCCTGTTTGCTCAGGTGTATAACGTTTCCAAGTTCCTTTGAATAAATAGAACCAAGCCGGCTCCAACACGAAAATCCGTTGCTCTAAGTCGTGTTTCATCATGTATCCAACGGTCAATTCTTCAACTAAACTAAAATCGAGATCTTCCGATTCCATGAGGGATTGTACAACATTCGTCCCCGAAGGAAGATCCATATTTTCATTGAAAGACAGTGATGATTCCAACGTGTAATACGGGCGGATATATCTAAAAACCCGATCATCCCCATAAAATTGTACAATTTCCGTTAACCCAGAGGCATCACTTTCACTATGCACAGGATATCCATTGATGAACAATTGGAATTTCACATAGCGCGAGAGTGAATTGATGTAAGAGTAACGGAAAGAATCCGTCCAGCCACCGTGTTCATTAATAGAGTCAATCACATCCAATAACAAATCAGACGGTTTTGCCGGCTCCCTTGCTTCTGCAGCAGGATGAACAAAATCCAACATTTTCGTTTCGGTATTCACAACCATTAACGCATGGTCATCTCCGAATTCCTCATGATTGTGATCCACTTGACTTCGTTTAACCGCATTTGGGTCATTGAATAAAGCATCGCGGAAACGACCTGGACTGATTTCCTCTTGGTAGTACGTTTTTTGTACCATCGGAACAGGTTCATCGGGTACCGCTAAATACGTCGGTTCCTGATTCTTTACTTCCACATAGTGTGTCAGTTCCTCACTCTCCATGATGATGGACTGATAAGACTTCGTCGTGTCTGCCAGATTCGCTTTTCCGTAAAAATGGATACCTGTTGCTCTGTTAATAAAATGCACTTCAAACGCAATCGCTTTAGGATCCCATCTGACGATCAATCGATCAAAACTAAATTCCGGCAAATTCTTTTTCGTCATTTCGTCAATCGGTAATATTTCATCATAGGCAGGTAAAGGAACCTGTCCATTGAAGTACAATGTAAACTGGTTAGGCTGTTCAAAAAACTCTTTCATCTGTACTTTATTCATTTCCGTAGGGTCTTGCAGGAGCTGAGACACTTTCCACGTCCCCATATCCCTTAAAATTTTGTCGATAGCTATTTGATCGGTCGTACCTTTTAGTTCCTCTTCGTATTTGATTAAGAACTTATACGGTTTAACGACATCTTTCACATCTTTTTGTTGACCGATTGAAATATCGACGGTTTTTGATTGGTCAATGGGCGCGAGCTGTGGGGAGTATGTCCAAATTGAAAATGTAAAAGTGATACTCATCAATACGAGCAACAGGAGGATGATCGATTTGATTGGTTCAATGTATTTCAATCCCATTCACCGTCCTCTTGTTGTTCATATGGTAACGTGAAAAACACGGTCGTTCCCATTCCTTCTTCACTTTCCGCCCATATTTCCCCACCATGAGCATGAATCATTTCTTTTGCAATGGCCAGTCCAAGTCCTGTACCGCCCATTGCTCTAGATCTTGCACGGTCCGCACGATAAAACCGCTCGAAGATCCGATTGACGTTTGCTTTCGGTATGCCAAGACCATCATCAGAGATCATGACTTTAATAAAAGAACCTGATAACGTAACACCAAAACGAACGTCTCCGCCATCTGGAGAGTATTTAAGCGCATTTGAAATAATATTATCAATAACTTGGGTCATCTTGTCCGTGTCAATTTCGACAAATAGATCGGCTGACGGCAATAGTCGCTTAAATTGAACCTTTTGCGACTTGGAAAACTCGAATCGTTCAATGATGGAGTTAAAGAAATGATTAAACTCCACCCATTCTGTATTCAATTCGTATTCCTTGCTGTCCATTCTTGATAACTTCAACAAGTCATTGACGAGTCGAATCATCCGCTCTGTCTCTGTTTGCGTGACTCGGAGGAACGAAGGTGCAATCTCTTCGTTTTGCCAAGCCCCTTCAGCGAGTGCATCCAAATAACTTCGCATCGTTGTAAGTGGTGTACGAAGTTCATGGGAGACGTTCGATACAAATTCACGTCTTTCCATATCAATTTTCTCTTGCTCGGTATTGTCATGAAGGACGACAATCAATCCATTCACAAATCCCGTCTCCCGCTGCGTGACGGAAAAAGTTGCCCGGAGAATATACGGTTGTTCTTCCGTACTGAAATCCAATGCAATGGAGTCCCTCACTTGAATGAGATCTTCAAACGTATAAGATTGTTCCAAGCCAAGGATGCTGGCAATCGGCCGGTTAATGACAAGGTCACGTGTCATGCGCAACATCATGAGTGCAGAATCATTAATGAGGCTTACCCGTCCTTTTCTGTCCGTAGAAATAACGCCATCGGTCATATTTTCGAGGACAGATGCGAGTTTCCTTTGCTCACTTTCGGTTGTCGATTGTGATTCTTGCAACTGATTCGTGAGATGGTTAAAGGCGATCGCCAGTTGTCCCATTTCATCATTCCCGTAAACGTGCACTTTCCGTGAGAAGTTTCCTTGCGCCATCGCTTGCGCTTGTCTTCGCATATCTGATATCGGTCTCGTAAATGTTTGTGCAATGAAAATGCCGATAATAATTGTGATGGTCAATGAAACTGCCACACTACCTGCAAGGATCTGGTTAATGTCATCGATTTGCTTAAACACTCGTTCAATATTTGCTGTCACGTAAAGTGTACCGACCACTTCTGCATTTTTCTTAATCGGTTTCACTAACACCATTACTCGTTGACCGAGCGATGTATCATAATTGATGGCTTCATGAGCCGATTCCGAAGAAATTGCCCGTCGAACACTATCTTCCATAGAACGCTGTCCGACGAGTGATTGATTGTCCAATGCAGACGTGGCGAGTATTTTGTACTTTGTATCGATGACGCGGATTTCGAGAATATCTTCTGACGTGAAGCCAGAAAGAACGGTTCGAAGACTCTGTTGAGTTGTAGGGTCTTCAGATGAACGTTCTTTTGTGATTTCCTCACGTACACTGAATTCCACTAGATTGATTCGATCAATAACCGAGTTTCTAAAGTTTTTCTTTAACGTATCCTCAAGCTCCTTGGCAAAGTAAAGACCAATGATTTGCATCGCAAGGAGAATGAGCATGATGTAAATCAGAATAAATTTAACGTGGATGGAACGAAAGAAGCCCACTTTTTGCATGTGCCTTACTCCTGTTCCGGGTCACGTAAATAATATCCTACACCGCGTCTTGTGACGATCCACGTCGGGTGGCTTGGCGTATCTTCAATTTTTTCACGCAGACGACGAATCGTTACATCGACCGTTCGCACATCACCAAAGTAGTCATAACCCCAAACGGTTTGAAGTAGGTGCTCACGTGTCATCACTTGCCCAATATGTTTTGCCAAGTAGTGAAGCAATTCAAATTCACGATGCGTCAATTCAATGGATTCCCCACGCTTTTGTACCAAATACGCATCTGGTTGGATTATTAAACTGCCGACCGTAATATCATTCGTTACTTCCTCTTGTTCTTCCGATAATGTTTTGGAATGTCTACGTAAATTCGCCTTCACTCTAGCGATCAATTCACGCGTCCCGAACGGTTTCGTCACATAATCATCCGCCCCTAATTCCAAGCCTAATACTTTATCAATCTCAGAGTCCTTCGCTGTAAGCATAATAATCGGGAAATCATATTTCTTTCGTACTTCCCTGCACACTTCCATGCCATCCCGTTTCGGAAGCATTATATCAAGCAACATAATATCCGGTTGCACCTCTTCTAATTTCTGAAGGGCCTCATCTCCGTCATATGCGCAATGCACCGTAAAACCTTCCTTTTTCAAATTAAACTCTAATATATCCGCAATCGGTTTTTCATCATCTACGACAAGAATCGTTTTATTTTGCATACGTCATTCCCTTTCTCGCCTAACATGGCGTCTCTATCATTGTCTTATAACTTTATCATTGTTGCGATGAATACGCACTTACCTAGCTATATAACATATAACTTCTAGTCTTACTATTCTATGGAACTTCCAAGAATCCTTCCCCAAAACTCGCCAAAATATTTCCCGGGGAATCTCAAAACCGGAGGGGGCGTCTAGCTGCGACAGGCATAAGGCAAAGACGTGGCGTGGCTTCTAATGCTTTTGCCGCGTTTGAGGCGATTATGCGGTGTTCTGGGGAGTTATGCGGCGTTTGCTTGGAATATGCGGCGTTCTGCGTTTTTTTGCTCCGATTGAAGGGATTATGCGGCGTTCTGAGAAGTTATGCCGCGTTTAGACTGAAATGGCTACGCTATGGTCGAGACTACGAGCTGAATTTGACGCGGTACGCAATACACGTCACTCTAGACACAATACAAAAAAGCCTTTCCCTCATTCAATGAAAAAGCACCCCATCTCGTAAAAGCAGGGTACTTCATTTTTAATTATTGCTCAATCTTTCTATATCGTTGCGAAACTTTTACATTTTTCGCCTTTTCGATCATAGAAGAATGATTAATCCCCTACACATCTGCTTTTTTCTTTCCTTGCCCACTTTTACAAATTGGACTGTTGCTGTAAACGTATCTAGGTTATATACATCGTTCGATTTTCCAACGTGAACCTTACTTAATTCTAACGTAAAGCCCTTTCCGTATGCCAGCACCTGATAATGGAAACCGACTGTATTTAGGGGCGTTCTTATCCTGCTTACATACCTATAAGAAAAAGGAGACGCTCACAGATTGCTCTGGCGTCTCCTTTTTGTTTAACGTAATACGCTCAATGGATTGATATTGGATCCATTTTTCATGACTTCAAAGTGTAGATGAACACCTGTAGAACGGCCAGTGGAGCCCATGACGCCAATTTTTGTCCCTTGAGGAACCGTTTGTCCCACTTTGACTTCGATTGATGATAAGTGAGCGTACAATGTCTCATAGCCATTGTTATGTGAAATGACAATGTAATTCCCGTACGTACTATGTCTTGTTGCTTTTGTTACAACACCATTGTCAGCTGCAAAAATAGCACGGGTCGATGGACGGGCAATATCGATTCCTTGATGGACTCTTCCCCATCTTTTGCCCATTTGACTCGATACATAGCCACCATCAGCTGGCCAAGCGAAATTACCGGTACCTCTTGATGGAATGACTTTTGTGCCAACGATAGTCACTTCATGTTGCGGTTCTACTAATACTTCTGTTTCAGCAACTGCTTCACCGATTACAGTGCCATTTTTCTTGCGAATTTTACGCGTGACAGACTTTTTGCCGTCTGCTCCAGCTTGCTTTAACTTCTTTTCACCTTTGAATTGTGTTTCGTCTTTTTCTGTCAGTTTCTTAAAAGGGATCGCTTCAATAGCTTTTGATTCATATAATGCCTCTACTTCTACAAATGGTTCAAGCACCGTGACATTTAATTCTTGACCAATTTGAAGGACGGAATCTTCCGTTACACCTGGGTTCAATTCCATTAATGTAGCAGTCGGCATATTATGAGCGACGGCGATTTTACCAAGTACATCTCCAGCTTGTACGGAGTATTTTTTCTCTTCCAATGTTCCTTTATTCATCAGCTTCAACGCATCTTGTACACTACTGATCTGATCAGGAGCAACTTCTCCTTCGATTGGTTGAACATCTGCAGTAAATTGAATATCGACTAGGCGTGTTTCATCTTCTTTCAATGCGGGTATTGCCGTAGTAGATTGTTGACGAGCTTTGAAAGCATTCAATTCTGTTTCAGGAACAGTTTGGATTGTCAGTTGTTTAATCACTTCTTCGTATTCAGCCATATCCTTTACATAAAGAGGAATTTCCTCTCCGATTTGAATACCAATGGCTTCCGCTTCTACTGTAAGTAGATTTTGAAGTTTCGTTAGAACTTGGTCATCATCGGTTCCTGCTGAAAACACTTTTTCAGGCACGACGGATAATTCTGTTCCGATGACTAATGGGAGATTGGCATATGTGGCAGTCGCTTTTTCAAGTTCGTCTTGCTTGAGTTGTTCAATCTTTTGCTCGTCAGAAACTACGCCAACGTATTGACCTTCTGAATAGACATGATAAACTGTTTGCAGCCCACTCGCTTTATCCTCATCAGCAAAACCAGCACTCATGCCGATACTTGCGAATAAAATAGTAGCCAGTCCTACTTTCTGCATTTTCTTATATAGACGACTTCTCTTATTCTCTTCTTGTATGTTCACTTTCTTGTAAAACATGAATGGAACTCCTTCCGACTAGCAATGTATCAATTGCAAATCATCCTGAAAGATTTTTACGCCACTCTAATTTACCATACTCGCTAACTCACTTGTCATTTTCCGACTATTTGTAACGAATTTGTAGTATTACAACCAAATATTCTTATTTTTTTACAAATGTTAGGTAATATTATGGAGAACAATGAAGGTTGTTTGCACTAGATTGTTTGGGAAAATCTCGATTCCCGAAAAATATGGAGTTCATACAAAGTACTTTAGTTTCATGGAACCGGTTCCACTTGCACAATGAACAGAATAAAAAAAAGCCAAGATGAGCTGAATTCTAACTCTTCTTGGCTTTTTTCATTATTCATGAGAGGGTCTTTCGTGCTGACTCCAATCAATGTTTAAGAACTTATTATACTCTTTGGCAAACGCAAGCGTAACCGTTCCAGTCGGACCATTCCGTTGCTTTGCAATGATAATTTCAATCATATTTTGGTTTTCGGTCTCTTTGTCGTAATAGTCTTCACGGTACAAGAACGAAACAATATCGGCATCTTGCTCGATACTTCCTGATTCCCGTAAGTCAGACATCATCGGACGCTTATCTTGACGTTGCTCTACGCCCCGGGAAAGCTGCGATAGTGCAATAACCGGGATTTTTAATTCACGGGCAAGCGCTTTTAAGGAACGGGAAATTTCAGAGACCTCCTGCTGACGGTTCTCACCAGAACGTCCACTACCCATAATGAGCTGCAAGTAGTCAATCATGATCATACCAAGACCATGCTCCTGTTGAAGGCGCCGGCATTTTGAACGAATTTCGTTAATACGGATACCTGGCGAATCATCTATGAAAATCCCCGCATTGGACAAACTGCCCATCGCCATCGTCAACTTCCGCCAATCTTCCGATTCAAGGTTACCGGTACGCATTACTTGTGCATCGATGTTTCCTTCAGCACAAAGCATACGCATAACGAGCTGTTCTGCACCCATCTCCAAGCTGAAAATCGCGACGTTTTCATTTGCTTTTGTTGCCACATTTTGTGCCACGTTCAAGGCGAATGCCGTCTTACCGACGGAAGGCCGCGCCGCGACAATGATCAAATCATTGCGCTGGAATCCTGCAGTAATTTTATCAAGATCTCGGAAACCTGTCGGAATACCCGTTACTTCACCTTTTCGCGTATGCAATAATTCAATGTTATCGTATGTTTCGACGAGAACATCTTTTATATGTTTGAAGTCTCCGGCGTTTTTCCGATTGGATACTTCCATGATCCGTTTTTCCGCTTCGGATAAAACCGCTTCCACTTCATCTTCTTTCGTAAAACCTTCTTCGACGATATTTGTCGCAACACGAATGAGGCGGCGTAAAATGGATTTCTCTTCTACAATTTTGGCATAATACTCAATGTTTGCTGCAGTCGGGACGGCGTTTGCAACTTCCGTCAAATACGATATGCCACCGACATCTTCGAGTTCCTTTTTCGCAGAAAGCTCTTCCGTCACAGTGACGACGTCAATTGCTTGTCCTCTATCACTTAAAACGAGCATCGTATTAAAGATTTTTTCATGTGCAGTCCGGTAAAAATCATCCGGAATTAAGATCTCTGAGGCAGTTATAAGCGCCTCAGGTTGCAGGAAGATCGCTCCTATGACAGATTGCTCAGCTTCATTGTTATGTGGAGGGACGCGATCATATACCTGATCCATCATAATCGCTCCCTATCATTCTTCTGTTACATGGACTTTAAGCGTAGCTGTTACATCCTGATGCAACTTAATCGGCACGTTTGTATAACCAAGTGCACGAATAGCATCTGGAAGTTCCATTTTACGTTTATCCACTTTAATCTTATGGTCTTTTTCAAGCGCACTTGCAATTTGTTTTGTTGTAATCGAACCGAATAGTCGACCACCTTCTCCTGATTTTGCTTTTAATTCAACAGTAATTTCCTCAAGTTGTGCTTTTAACTTTTCTGCTTCTGCTAATTCTTCAGCTGCATCCTTTTCAGCACGTTTTTGCTGGCCCTTTAATTGACTGAGGTTTGCAGGAGTTGCCTCTACGGCCATGTTGTTTTTCAACAAGAAGTTCTGTGCATAACCAACCGATACTTCTTTCACTTCACCTTTTTTACCTTTACCTTTGACGTCTTTCAAGAAGATTACTTTCATGTTCAATTTCCCCTTTCCAATTTATCTTCTATAGCGGCTTTTAATAATGCTTCCGCTTCTTCTATTGTTCCCACTTCTAGCTGGCAGGCAGCATTTGTTAAATGCCCACCGCCACCAAGCTCTTCCATGACGAGTTGGACATTCAACTCCCCTAAAGAACGAGCACTAATGCCAATTTTGCCATCTGAACGGTACGCAATGACAAACGAAGCAATCACATCTTTCATTGTTAACAATATATCTGCCGTCTGTGCAATGAGGACTGAGCCATAGACGACCTCGTCCTGTCCTTTGGCAATTGCAATGCCCTCCGGCGTCAGCTCGACGGTCTCAATGAGTTTTGAACGCTCGATATACGTATCAATGTCTTCCTTCAATAACCGTTGAACAAGCACGGTATCTGCGCCTAATGTTCGCAAATACGACGCGGCTTCAAATGTACGGGAACCTGTCCGTAACGTGAAGCTTTTCGTATCGACGACAATACCGGCTAACAGAGCAGTCGCCTCCAGCATCGTGAGCTTTTCATGCTTCGGTTGGTACTCCAGTAACTCCGTGACAAGTTCCGCTGTAGAGGAAGCATACGGTTCCATATAGACAAGCATCGTATTGTTAATGAATTCTTCACCACGTCGATGGTGATCAATCACAACGACTTTCTCAGCCTTATCAATTAAACGTTCATCAATAACCATGCTCGGTTTATGCGTATCGACAACAATGAGTAGTGTTTTTTCGGTGACTGCCGCTAACGCTTCATCCGGGTCAATGAATTGAGCGTATAACTCTTCGTCCTTTTTGATTTCCTCCATTAGACGTGTGACACTCGCGTCCAATTCATCAAAGTTTAATACGACCTGCCCTTGGATATTATTCATCCTAGCCATTTTTCTCACGCCAATAGAAGCACCGATTGCATCCATATCTGGCATCTTATGACCCATTATCAATACTTTATCGCTTCCTTGAATCAAATCTCGCAATGCATGGGAAATGACACGGGCACGAACTCGGGTCCTCTTCTCAACCGGGTTCGTCTTTCCTCCAAAAAATTTCAGCTTGCCATCTGTATGCTTAATGGCAACTTGGTCCCCGCCGCGCCCTAATACGAGGTCAAGGCTTGATTGCGCCAGCTCCCCTAGCTCAGTAAGAGAGGCAGAACCAGTTCCAACACCGATACTTAACGTCATTCCTGCATTTTGAACAGCCGTCTTTTCGCGAATATCATCCAGTATTGTAAACTTTGCCGTTTCAAGCTTGGACAAAATGGCTTCATTAAACACAGCAATAAACCGATCCGAAGCAATTCGTTTTACAAAGATTCCGTTGTCTGTTGCCCATCGGTTCACAAGAGACGTCACAAGTGAATTGAGCTGACTACGTGTTTGATCATCCATTGTCTGTGCCAGTTCATCATAATTATCGATTAACATAATGCCAAGGACAGTACGGTCTTTGTAGTACAGCGATTCGATTGTCACTCTTTCCGTCACATCAAATAAATAGAGCAACTTCTCTTCTGCCCGATAAATGACTTTGTATGTTGAATCATCGACTTTCAACATAGACTGCTGGTCTTCACTCTTTAAGACGGATTGAAAGCCATCGGATAACTCAAGGAGCTCTTCTCCGATCAACGTTTCTTTTTCAAATATCTCAACTGCATATGGATTTGCCCATTCAACAATCTGCTTTTCATTAAAGAGTAAGATGCCAATCGGTAATTCCAATAGCGCTTCTTCTCCAACCTTCTTCATACGATATGAAAGGGCTTCAATATGTTTTTCTGTTTCAATATACGTTTGGTCTTCTAATTTCCAAGCAATGCCGATTGAAATCGTAAAGCAAATTGTAAATAAAAGTCCTGCCCAGAAGTTTAATAAGAACAATAGGAAAGCTGCTATCAATCCAAGGAGAGATATGACAGTCAATGGATACCGGATTGCTCTTTTTCTAAAAAATGACTTCATCGTCTCATCCCCTTACTTCAAGTTGTCTTTTCCAATCAATGCCCTAATGTTCATGCCGATGTCAAGAATACCGAGAAGTGTCGTTATAGGATTAAATAGAAACGCTAACAAGACTGAAAAAAATGATACAACCTTTGGCAACTTCAACGTATGCATGATGTATAAAATTAGCGCAAACCC
Source organism: Sporosarcina saromensis (assembly GCF_033253735.1). Classification (NCBI taxonomy): domain Bacteria; kingdom Bacillati; phylum Bacillota; class Bacilli; order Caryophanales; family Caryophanaceae; genus Sporosarcina; species Sporosarcina saromensis. The sequence continues at coordinate 55,656 of NZ_JAUBDI010000015.1, forward strand.
TTGAAGAGCTAATAATGTTCGAATAATTATCGTTGCATTCACGTAGAACAAATAGGCAGACGATTCTGGTCGCATGTCCATCATGTATGGAAGTACAACGAACAAACCGTAAATGAAGATTGTAATGAGTGGTAATCTCATCTCACGAAATGGTGAAAATTTCGGTACGTCATGGCCAAGTCTCCTCAGCACTTCAAAATTCGGAATAACCATCAGAAATGTAAAAACGTATACCATTAGAATGAACATCGCTGGAATTGCAGATTGATAATAGACGAAAGCCGATTCCACAATGCTTTCGTACAATTTCGGTTCCATGCCTGTCGCCTCAAAAGACTGAAGAAATTGGCCTTTTGTTTCGTTCATTGCTTGAAAAATAAGATCTACGACATTGAAGTTGAAAAATAGTACGCCAATGATATACCCCAGCATGCCGATTGCAATTAAATAGATACCAGAAGCCATGAACGTATACAACTTGGACTTTCCAATCAAAATGGATTCGGCTATTAAAAAACCTAACATGCCCAACAGGACAGCAAGCGGGATTATGTACAACCCTCCAACTAGAAGTGTTAACAAACTTCCGCTAAAAACAACAAAAATTGTAGAAATTCTATTATACCGTAATCGATAAAGGATGATGGGCAACGGTATGAATGGTAAAATGATAACCCCAATTAGCGGTATGTAAAAAGCTCCAGCTAACAGAATTGTAAAAAAGGCGACCATCATCGCACCAAAAACAAGATTTTGTGAGTGGTCTTGCATGAATTTGTTCCTCCGTCCAGTCAATGGACTATTTTTAAAGTAGTATCCTGAAACGAATAGGATTTCTTATAATTGTATCACGATTAAAGTTATTAACCAAAGACCGTACTCATCTCAATGACCAAGTAAAGTCCTATACACGTTCAGTTTTTTTATATGTACGGGATAAACAGCGCTGTCGAAACGCTTTCATCCAATTGGACTTCATAATGTGCAAACTAGGTCTAACTGTTCATAAATACGAGGACAAATTGCTTTCAGAAATTCCTATACAATATGCCCATGTTTTAAGACGTATGAAAAAACCGCCTTTGCACTGGAATTCCAGTGACATAAGGCGGTTACAAAAATCAACTTATCTCTCTTCCGCTACGAACGGAAGAAGTGCCATAATACGAGCACGTTTAATAGCAGACGTTAGTTTACGTTGGTATTTCGCGCTTGTACCTGTTACACGACGAGGCAAGATTTTTCCACGTTCAGAAACGAATTTCTTAAGTAGATCAGTATCTTTGTAGTCGATGTGTGTAATGTTGTTTGAAGTAAAGTAACAAACTTTACGACGTCTTTTACCTCCACGGCGTGGTGCCATATCGCTTTCCCTCCTTTTTTATACGTACGAAACATGATGGATCAGAACGGCAAATCGTCATCCGATACTTCGATCGGGCCGCCACCAGTTGAGAACGGATCATTGTCCGTACGTGTGTAATTTTGTTGGTTTGGTTGTTGATATTGCTGGTTTGGCTGCTGATTCTGATAATAAGGCTGTTCGTTCTGTGGTGAGCCGCCATAGGAAGCTCCAGACCTCTCAGAATTCGCACTACGCGGCTCAAGGAATTGCACGCTGTCCGCTACAACTTCCGTCATAAAGACACGCTTGCCGTCTTGTCCATCAAAGCTACTCGTTTGAATACGACCTTCGATGCCTGCAAGACTTCCTTTGCGTAAAAAGTTCGCAGTGTTCTCCGCCTGTTTTCGCCAAGTGACACAGTTAATGAAATCAGCTTCACGCTCTCCCTGTTGGTTCGAGAATGTCCGATTCACTGCAAGCGTAAAACGTGTTACCGCTACTCCGCCCTGTGTATACTTGAGTTCAGGATCTTTTGTCAATCGGCCAACTAAAACGACACGGTTAATCATCAGATTGCAACCTCCCTCATCATTTTCAAGTTCCACCTTTTAACAGGTTCTAACATTTCGTGCTTATATGGATTAGTTGTCTAAACGAACAGCCATATGACGAATGATTTCTTCATTAATGTTCGCAAGACGATTGAATTCATCGATTGCTTCAGTCGTAGCGTTAGCTGTCACCAATTGGTAGAAGCCTTCACGTAGATCGTCGATTTCGTATGCAAGACGACGCTTGCCCCACTCTTTCGACTCGTTGATTTCCGCTCCGTTAGAAGTTAGGATCTCATCGAAACGGTTGATCAATGCTTTTTTAGCTTCATCTTCCAATGTCGGACGAATAATGTACATGATTTCGTACTTTCTCATCTTCAGTCACCTCCTTATGGACTTTGGCCCACTTCTTACGGCGGGCAAGGAGTAAGTAATTATTTATTACTCACATCATCATATTTTAACATACTACTTTCAGACATACAACAATTTAATTATGTATACTAGTGACAAGGAGTGATGTTCCGTGAATCTATCTACTGAACCCGATAAAATTATCGAAATCGATTTACCAAAAGTTGCTAAGAAAGGTCTCCTACTGACCATTTTGTCTTTAGTTGTTTTACTCGTCGTATTAGCACTTATCCAACAAGAGCTATCGTTTACAATCACGTTTTGGTCTATCTTCTTATTCATCATTGGCTACATTGTACTCATCATCTTCCATGAACTGTTCCACCTAATTGGGTTTCGCCTCTACGGCAAAGTTCCATGGAAAAGCATGATTGTTGGCGTTAACCTTAAATTAGGAATCGCATACGCTACCACGAACGTGCCTATGACCAATCAGGCAATCCGTAAAGCACTCTTACTTCCATTTTGGACGACTGGTATCCTCCCTGCCGTCATTGGATTAGCATTGGAAAACGGCCTGCTCATCGGTCTTGCTGCATTCCTCATTGGAGGTGCTGCGGGGGATTTTGCAATGTACAAAGAACTGCGCAAACTGCCTGACGACTGGCTCGTAAAAGATGATCCTGAACAACCGAAACTATATTTGTATGAACCTACTCGCCTGCAATGATTATGATCTCATTCGTTCACGTTTCCGATTGCGGCTAACCTCCTTTCCCCATCACGCTGCTCAAATTATCTCTGTATCATGCAATACAAAAAACCAGGCGTAGTATATCGCCTGGTTTTTCCTTTTCTATCTGCACTTATACATTGAATCTGAATAACATGACATCGCCGTCTTGAACGATGTATTCTTTTCCTTCAAGGCGCACTTTACCTGCTTCTTTCGCAGCTGCCATTGAGCCAGCCTCAACGAGGGCATCGTACGATACGGTTTCTGCACGGATGAATCCACGTTCAAAGTCGGTGTGGATGACGCCCGCACATTGTGGTGCTTTCATTCCTTTACGGAACGTCCAAGCACGTACTTCTTGGACACCTGCAGTGAAGTATGTTGCTAGGCCAAGTAGATGGTACGCAGCTTTAATGAGCTGGTCAAGTCCTGATTCCTCGATGCCTAACTCGCTAAGGAACATTTCTTTCTCTTCATCATCAAGTTCAGCCATTTCTTCTTCGATTTTTGCACAAACGATGATGACTTCCGAATGATCCTGCTTCGCAAATTCTTGTACCATTTTGACATACTCATTGTTTGCAACATCTGCGATTTCATCTTCTGAAACGTTCGCGACATAAAGCATCGGTTTGATCGTTAATAAATGCATCCCTTTAATGAGATTGTATTCTTCAGGTGTCAATTCTACTGAACGAGCTGGCTTGTCATTTTCAAATGCTTCTTTTAACTTTAAAAGCACAGGCTCTTCAGCCATGGAGTCTTTATCTTTTTGCTTCGCCATTTTAGAAACACGTGCCAAACGCTTGTCCACGCTTTCCAAGTCAGCAAGAATCAATTCCAGATTAATTACTTCGATGTCATCAATTGGATTTACTTTTCCAGACACGTGTGTAATGTTTTCATCAACAAAACAACGGACAACTTGGCAAATTGCATCGACTTCACGAATATGCGAAAGGAATTTATTGCCCAATCCTTCCCCTTTACTTGCTCCTTCTACAATCCCAGCAATATCAGTAAATTCAAAAGCTGTTGGAACCGTCTTTTTTGGTACTACAAGTTCAGTTAGCTTTTGAAGTCTTTCGTCAGGTACTTCAACAATCCCTACGTTCGGATCAATTGTACAGAATGGATAGTTGGCAGCTTCTGCCCCTGCCTTTGTAATTGCATTGAAAAGGGTTGACTTTCCAACGTTTGGTAATCCAACAATTCCAGCTGTTAACGCCATTTATTTCCCAACCTTTCATTTAGGTCAATCGTAAAATTCAGTTTCGCAACTCTTCCATTATAAGAATTGTTCGCGTTTCTGTCTAATCAATGTTCGGTATTTGCTTGTACGAGAACCTTTTTCATCTTCTTTGCAAACTCGTTTCGCGGAATCATGACACTATGTCCACAACCTTCACACTTAATACGAATGTCTGCACCCATTCGTATAATCTTCCATGCATTTGTTCCACATGGGTGCTGTTTTTTCATCTCTACTATATCATGTAAATGAAATTCTTTATTCATCATTTTTCTTCCCCCATATGTCATTATCGATTTTCAAAACTCTTCGTGACAAGCGTAGGATAAGGAATTTCTATTCCTTTTTCTTGCAAATGTTTTTTAATGCCTACACTCAAACTTCTCGCCGTATCAAAATGGCGCATTGGTTTTGTTTCAGCAATTACTCGTTCTATAACAGAATCTTCCGTAAAATCATTCGCACCAACTAATCTTGCTTTACTCAACAAGTCTGGATTATCCACACTCATCGCTTCCAAATATTCTTCAATGGCCTGTTCAACCTGTTCGACACCTTGCTCAAAGGGAATTTTCACATCAATGATTGCTAATGAATTTTTCATCGAATAATTGACAACTTGTGCGATTGTTCCATTGGGTAAGATGTAGATTTCGCCTGAAAAGCTTTTTAACTTTGTCGTCCGTAATCCGATTTCTTCAACGATTCCTTCCGCTGTACCAATTTTCACGTAATCTCCTACAGAAAATTGATCCTCAAATAATATAAAGAATCCTGAAATGACGTCTTTTACAAGACTCTGCGCACCAAACCCAACGGCAAGTCCCAATACGCCAGCGCCTGCAAGAAGGCCTTTTACGTCGATTGTGAATTCCTGCAAAATCGCCAGGATTGCTGAAAAATACACGACATAACTGAGTGTATTTTCCAACAACTTTAATAGCGTCCGTTCACGTCTTTCTTCTTTTCGTATCGGTCCCTTGATTTTCAACTTAAAGACCTTACGAATAATTCGTTTTCCTACATTGACAATGAGCACTGAAATGACAACGATGGCAATTATCTTTAGTGCGATGAAACCGAAATTGATCCACGTCTCTTCATTCAATAAAAACTTTCCGAGCTTCCCCATTTCTTCTCTCGTCTGGTCTTTTACATCCTCCGTCAATCGCAAATCCTCCTTTTCGTATAAAACTTGGACGAGCCGCGTATACTGCTAAACAACCAATATATTATTCCTATTACTTTTAGAATGGAGTTTTGTCATGCACTCAGCACTTTCTACGAATTACGACTACCGCCTTCATTATAATGAAATCGGTGCTGTTTGGAAGCTAAGCTCATACTTCCTTCACCATATCCCTTTTGAACGGGAATCATTGACATTCTTTTGTATCGGAACAGACCGCTCCACAGGTGATGCGCTAGGACCTCTAACAGGATCACATTTGTCTGAATCACTATTGTTTCCATATTCAGTCGTCGGTACACTCGAAAATCCTTTGCATGCATTGAATTTACAACAACATTTAGATGATAAGTTGACTGCAGACCCTTCCACCTTCATTGTTGCGATTGATGCTTGCTTAGGTAGAAGCGATTCCATTGGTCATTTGCTTTTTCAGAATGGCCCCCTCTACCCAGGGAAAGCTGTTGGAAAAGATTTGCCACCAGTTGGCGATTTGTCCATTAAAGGTGTCGTCAACATTTCAGGCTTCATGGAACAAGCTGTCTTACAAAGCACGCGTCTTCACTTATCCTTTGAAATGAGCCGTGTTATTTCGCGTGCTATCCAGCTAGCTCATGGACGCTTTAAAACAAATTATGGACAAGTGTTACAATAACCCCTACTACAAAAATGCCCGGAACTAGATTTGCTACTCGTATTTTTGTAAGGCCAATTAAATTTAAGCCGATGGCAACAATCATAAGTCCACCAGTCGCTGTCATTTCTGAAATGAAAAATTGTAATAACTCCTCAGGCACAAAACGACTGATTTGCGTTGAGAATAATGTAATTGCGCCTTGGTAAAGTAATACTGGGACTGCAGCGAAGATTACCCCAATCCCAAGTGTTGAACTGAGAATAATCGAAGTAAATCCATCAATAATCCCCTTCATGATTAATACATCATGGTCATTCCGTAGTCCACTGTCGATTGCACCAATTATAGCCATTGACCCGACTACAAAAATTAGCGTTGCACTAACAAAGCCTTGTGAAATTGCAGGCCCTTCTTTTTTAGGAGTGGGAAGCTTCTGCTCAATCCATTTTCCTAAACGATTCACCTTGTCATCTAAGTTCAGCCACTCACCTATTACTGCTCCAATCACAATACTAACAATTACAATTAATAACTGTGTACTTTCAAAAGTCATTTGAATTCCGATTGCGACAACTGCTAATCCAATTCCATACATGACCGTTTCTTTCATACGTTCTGGAATGTTATGTAAGACACGTCCGATTAAAGCACCTACAATTATTAAAGCAAAGTTTACGATCGATCCAAATAAAACCACTGCACCACTTCCAATTACTAAAAATAATACCTATTTTGCAAGAGGAGCAAAATAGGTACATGCTTAATCATTCAACAACTCTAAAATTCTTTCAAGATCTTCTTCATTGAAAAATTCTATTTCAATTTTTCCTTTGTTTTTCGATTTCTTTATTGTTACATTTGTACCGAAAAACTCACGTAAGTTTGTTTCTCTCTCTTCGAGGAAAATATCTTTCTTTTCTGGTTTTGTTTCACGTGGAACATCTTCGTTCAGTCGGTGCACTAAGCGCTCAAGTTGACGAACGTTTAAACCTTCCTGAATCGTCTTTTCGGCGATTAGCAAGATTTGTTCCTTTTTTCGCAAACCGAGAAGTGTGCGACCGTGACCCATCGATAGCTTTCCTTCCATGATCATTTTTCTCACTTTGTCTGGAAGGCTCAGTAGTCGGATGTGGTTTGCAATGTGAGGGCGACTTTTCCCAAGTCGAAAAGCGAGCTGCTCTTGTGTAACATTCAAGTTATCCATTAACTTTTGATACGCCTCAGCCTCTTCAATTGGTGTTAAATCTTCACGTTGCAAGTTCTCAAGAATTGCCATTTCCATCGATTCTTCATCAGTCAATTGACGGACGACAGCGGGAATTTCCAACTGGCCAGCTAATTTAGCGGCGCGAAAACGTCTTTCCCCTACGACAATCTCAAACATCGTTCCTACTTTTCGGACGATTATGGGTTGAAGGACACCATGTTCTTTAATGGACTCACTCAGTTCTTGAATCGCATTCTCGTCAAACAATTTTCTCGGTTGATACGGATTCACTTTTATACTTTTTAAACGAATGCTTTCAACCTTTTCAGCTTTTGTTAACGATTCTTCTGGAAATAAAGCGTTCAAACCTTTTCCAAGACCTTTAGCCATTGTGCACCACTTCCTTTGCCAGCTCTAAATATACTTCCGCGCCTCTTGATCTCGCATCATACATAATAATTGGTTCTCCATGGCTTGGCGCTTCACTCAGTCGTACATTTCGTGGAATGATCGTTCCGTACACTTTATCTTGAAAATACTTTTTCACTTCTTCAATGACTTGAATTCCTAAATTTGTCCGTGCATCAAACATCGTCAACAATACGCCATCAATCATTAAACTTTCATTTAAATGTTTCTGGACCAGACGGATTGTGCTTAACAACTGACTTAACCCTTCTAACGCATAGTACTCACATTGCACAGGGATAATGACAGCATCAGCTGCTGTTAAGGAGTTAATTGTTAACAGCCCGAGTGAAGGTGGACAATCAATGATGATGTAATCATAAATATCCTTCGCATCTTGGATAGCATGTTTCATGCGAACTTCGCGAGAGATTGTGGAAACAAGTTCAATTTCCGCGCCAGCCAAAGAAATGGTTGCTGGTACAATATCGAGATTCTCCATCTTCGTATGGTGAATGACTTCTTGAATGTTCACATCATCAATCAACATATCATATATGCATTGATGTACATCACCTTTGTTGACCCCTACCCCGCTCGTAGCGTTCCCTTGTGGATCAGCGTCAATTAACAAAACTTTTTTGCCGATATGTGCAAGGCAAGCACTTAAGTTAACAGAAGTGGTCGTCTTCCCAACTCCTCCCTTTTGATTGGCTATGGCTAAAATTTTTCCCACGCTTGCACCTGCTTTCTCACTCTTCATTCCATTTTCAATTACTATCTTTTCTCTTTACGTATACTTGAATTCCTACAGTAGAAGAAAACGTTAAAAAATTGTATACGTAACAACCCTATACAAATTTAAACTCACGATTTTTTATTCTAGTTCAATTGTTTTAACAACTTCTTATTTTTGTAGCGAAACACTACACATACTAGTTTATCAAAAAAGCCCCGTACATGGTAATGTATAGCGCAAAAAAACTCTTGCCCATAGTAAAGCAAGAGCCTTCTCGCTTAATGCACGAGAAATAGAATAGGAATGGAATTATTTCTTTTTAGGGATTTTAACAGTAATCGTATAAAAATCATCTGTATCTTCTTCTTCAGTCTTTACATTAATACCGCTTTTTGTGACAAGCTGTAAGGACTGTCGAATCGTATTGAGTGCAATTCGTACATCTTTACTAACAGATTTCCGTTTAACCGCTTTCTTTTTCACTTTTTCTTCTTCGACAGGATTTAATGCTGCCTGAATACGTTCTTCCAATTGTTTCACATTAAGTTGCTCGTCAATGGCTTCTTGAAAAAGTTTTGATTGTAAGTCGGTATCTTTTACAGAAATAAGCGCTCTAGCATGTCTTTCTGACAATTCTTTGGAGAGGATTTTATTTTTTATTTCATCAGGTAGCTTTAACAAACGAAGTTTATTGGCAATTGTTGATTGACCTTTACCAAGTCGTTGCGCTAATGCTTCTTGAGTCAGTCCGTGTAGTTCCAATAATTTTTCATACGCATACGCTTCCTCTATCGCTGTCAATTCTTCTCGTTGTAAGTTTTCAATGAGAGCAATGGAAGCAGTTTCTTTATCATCTAGATTACGAATAATAGCAGGTACTTCTTTCCAACCGAGCTTTTTCATTGCACGGAATCGTCGCTCACCTGCAATTATTTCGTACCCTTCCTCTGCCTTACGTATGACAATGGGTTGTATCACGCCATGCGTATGGATTGTTCGCGCTAGCTCTTCAATTTTCTCATCCGAAAAAATTGTACGAGGTTGATATTTATTAGGCTTAATTAATTCTATATCTACTTGATCGACTTTTTCTTGTGGTATTATTTCTTCCACATCTTTATTCTCAATTTCTTTACTCTCGATTTCTTTATCGTTATTACCAAAAAAACGTGAAAACGTATTCTTCATCCCGGCACCACCTTTACAAAACTGCTCATCTATTCATTAGCTATTTCGTCATATCTATTATATATCCTCTTAACTACTTATTAAAGGATAGAATCTATTGAATATCATACTACCACAATAGTTTGAGATATGTTCCACGTGAAACAATTACATAATTGGTGTTTTATTAGGTATGCCCGGTTTACGCGGGTATTTCTTAGGTGTCTTTTTGGTTTTATTCAGAATAAATATATTTCTTTCACTTTCTTCCATAGGCAAGTTAAATGAATGCTTTTCAATCAGTTCTGCACCTAGCACGGTGATTGCTTTTTTCGCATCTAGTAATTCTTCTTCTGCAGCTGCACCTTTCATGGCAACAAACATGCCCCCTTCTTTAACGAGAGGTACACATAATTCCGATAGAACGGATAACCGAGCAACTGCACGTGCTGTGACAAGATCAAATTGTTCACGGTACTTACTATTCTGACCAAAATCTTCAGCTCTTGAATGAATAAAGTGGACGTTGTTTAACTGAAGCTCTTTTGCTAATTCAGTTAAAAATGTAATTCGTTTGTTTAATGAATCGACAATCGTAACAGATAAGTCCGGGAAACAAATCTTTAATGGGATACTCGGAAATCCTGCCCCTGCTCCTACATCACAAATCGATTGCTTACCATTCAAGTCTACATAAAACGCAGCCGTTATGGAATCATAGAAATGTTTTAAATAGACTGATGGTGCATCTGTAATTGCTGTTAAGTTCATCTTTTCGTTCCACTCAACTAACATATGGAAATATTTTCTAAATTGTTGAATTTGGTTCTCCGATAACTGTATTCCTTGTTCGTGTAACTTGGCTACAAATTGTTCCTCGTTCACTCGGATCCTCCTTTTAAAAAAGACTGATGCGGACTTGAACTCCACATCAGTCACTTGATGTTATCCTGATATTTTAGCAATTTTCCCTTGTTCAATATAGACAAGTAAAATGGAGATATCAGCAGGATTTACCCCTGAAATCCGTGATGCTTGTGCAATGGACAATGGTCTCACTGCTGTTAAATTCGCTTTTGCTTCTTTCGCAATGCCTGTAATTGCATGGTAGTCGATGTTTTCTGGAATGCGTTTGTTCTCCATCTTTTTCATACGCTCCACTTGCTGCATCGATTTTTCAATATAGCCTTCATACTTAATGGAAATCTCAACTTGTTCTGCCACTTCTTCAGTCACTGGCTCTTCACGTGGAACTACGCGAATGATTTGGTTGTATTTCATTTCTGGACGTTTTAACAGATCTGCAGCTTTCATCGGTTCGCGCAGCTCTGTTCCTTCTGATTCCCGAATAATTTCTTGAACAGCTTCACTCGGTTTTATCGTCACTTTACGTAGGCGTTCCACTTCTTCCTCAATTTGTTGCTTTTTAAGGAGGAATTTTTCGTAACGCTCCTCACTAATCATACCAAGACCATAGCCAATTTCCGTTAGACGGAGATCCGCGTTGTCATGACGTAATAATAAACGATACTCGGCTCTTGACGTCAACAGTCGATACGGCTCGCTCGTTCCTTTCGTCACAAGGTCATCAATTAGTACGCCGATGTATGCATCAGCACGACCCAGAATGACTTCTTCTTTACCAAGAACTTTACTTGCTGCGTTAATACCGGCCATAATACCTTGTGCAGCAGCTTCTTCGTACCCTGATGTTCCGTTAATTTGACCAGCCGTATATAGATTTTTGATCTTTTTCGTTTCAAGCGTCGGCCACAGCTGCGTCGGTGTAACTGCATCATACTCAATAGCATATCCAGCACGAAGCATTTCTGCTTTTTCAAGTCCCGGTACACTTTCGAGTAATCTGCGTTGAACATGTTCCGGCAAGCTTGTTGAAAGACCTTGGACATAATACTCTTTTGTATTTCTACCTTCAGGTTCAAGGAAAATTTGATGACGTGATTTGTCTGCAAATCGGACGATTTTATCCTCGATTGACGGGCAGTAACTTGGCCCTTTTCCTTTAATCATCCCTGAGTACATCGGGGATAGATGTAGGTTTTCATTGATAATTTCATGCGTTGTCGGTGTTGTGTACGTTAACCAGCATGGCAATTGGTCCATGATGAATTGTGTCGTTTCGTAACTGAACGCACGTGGTTCTTCATCACCTGGTTGAATTTCGGTTTTACTGTAATCAATCGTTTTCCCGTTAATACGCGGAGGTGTACCTGTTTTAAAACGAACCATGTCGAGACCGAGTGCTTGCAAGTTTTCAGCGAGCTTAATGGCTGGCATTTGGTTGTTTGGCCCACTTGAATATTTCAGATCACCGATAATGACTTCGCCACGTAAAAACGTTCCCGTCGTTATGATGACGGATTTGGCGCGATAGATTGCACCAATTTGCGTGACGACACCTTTCACTTCATCCTCTTCAACAATCAATTCTTCCACGACACCTTGGTGAAGTTTCAAGTTTTCTTGTTCTTCGAGTACCCGTTTCATTTCTTGTTGGTAAAGGACTTTGTCAGCCTGTGCACGAAGCGCTCGAACAGCTGGTCCTTTTCCTGTATTCAACATCCGCATTTGGATGTGTGTTTTGTCGATTACTTTTGCCATCGCTCCGCCAAGTGCGTCAATTTCCCGGACGACGATCCCTTTTGCAGGACCTCCAAGTGACGGATTACATGGCATGAACGCGATCATATCTAAGTTCATCGTAAGCACCAATGTCGATGCACCCATCTTCGCTGAAGCCAATGCAGCTTCAACGCCAGCATGACCTGCTCCGATGACTATACAATCGAACGTGCCTGCTTCAAATTGTGGCATGTTCGTTCATCCTTCCTAATTTATAAAGTAACTTGCTAGTTCCGTGTCTATGTGAATGTATAGTATACCATTTAGTACGTCGTTATTTCCCGAGGCAGAATTGTGAAAACAGTTGATTGATCAAACTGTCCTGGACGGTATCCCCAACAATCTCACCGAGAAGTTCCCATGTACGCGTTACATCGATTTGGATCATATCGATTGGTACATGCGCTTCTGCAGCGGATATAGCGTCTTGGATCGTTTGATGAGCTTTGTGAAGGAGTGCGATATGACGAGCGTTTGACACATAGGTAAGATCCCCTGCTTCGAGCGTCCCTTCAAAGAAGAGCTTCGCAATGGATTCCTCCAGTTCGTCGATCCCTTGTTCTTCGAGTATCGATGTCGTGACAATTGTGCCTGTACCAGCAAGCTCATTCACTTGCTGCATCTCGATTTGTTGCGGCAAATCGGTTTTGTTAATGACGACAATGACGTCCATCCCTGCTGTCGCTTCAAAGAGACGTTTGTCCTCTTCCGTTAGCTCTTCAGCACCATTTAACACGAGTAGTATCAAATCCGCCTCTTTCAACACTTGGCGAGATCGTTCCACACCGATTCGTTCAACAATGTCTTCCGTTTCCCGAATTCCAGCTGTATCGACAAGTCGTAAAGGGACTCCTCTAACGTTGACGTATTCTTCGATTATATCACGTGTCGTTCCTGCGATATCGGTAACAATCGCTTTATTCTCCTGAACAAGGCTGTTGAGTAAAGAGGATTTTCCTACGTTCGGTCTTCCGACAATAACTGTTGAGAGACCTTCTCGGAGAATCTTTCCTTGGGATGAAGTGCGAAGTAATTTCTCAATCTCTTCCTTCACCCAAGTCCCTTTTTCAATCATCAATGGAATGGTCACTTCTTCGACATCGTCATACTCTGGATAGTCGATATTTACTTCGACTTGTGCCAACGTTTCCAGAAGAGCTTGTCGCAATTCACCAATCAACCTGGAAAGTTTCCCTTCCATTTGGTTCAACGCGACATTCATGGCGCGATCCGTTTTTGCACGAATTAAATCCATGACAGCTTCTGCCTGGGATAAATCGATGCGCCCATTTAAGAAGGCGCGTTTTGAGAACTCACCTGGTTCAGCAAGGCGAGCTCCATTTTTCAACACAAGGTTGAGGACACGGTTGACTGCCACCACACCGCCGTGACAGTTTATTTCGACCACATCTTCACGCGTGAATGTTTTAGGAGCTTTCATGAGTGAAACCATGACTTCTTCCACCACTTCACCTGAAGCTGGCTCTACCAAGTGCCCATAATGAATTGTATGTGACGGTTCTTCCACAAGTTTTTTTCCTGAGGGAGACCGAAAAATGAGATCTGCAATGCCGATAGCCTCATCTCCACTTAGTCGGACGATGGCAATAGCCCCTTCCCCCATCGGAGTCGAAATAGCAGCTATAGTATCAAAATGCACGTTCTTCACCTTCCTAACTGTAATTACCCACATGTGGATAACCCGTTTTGACATGACTATCTAACATCTTATACTACCACAAATTCACCATTTCTCCTAGCCGCTAAACAAAAAAATGTGGATAACTTATTACTAAAGCGGAGGGCGCTTGCTCAGCCCCGACAAGCGCTGGAGGAATTGACAAAAGGTGCTTTTTACCTTTTGGTCAATTTCGAAGCGACTCGAGTGGCTAGCGCCCGGAGTCTGGATGACACAAAAGCGGAGGGCGCTTGCTCAGAGGTTCGCAGTCTAAATACGCGACATCCTGTCGCAACGACTGCATGACCAGCTTCCTGCTGGCCTCAGGCATAAGGCAAAGATGCGAAGTGGCGTTCTTTGCCACACAGCAGCTTCACCTTATGACCCGAGCATCTAGCGCCCGGAGTCTGGACGATGCTAAAGCGGAGGGCGCTTGCTTAGCCCCGACAAACGCTGGTGAAATGAAAAAATTTCAAAAAAGATACGGTTTATTAATAGAGGTTAACCATCTAAATGTATTTATTACATAGATACATTAGATAGTAAGTCCTAAAATGGTTATTAGAATTGATAAAGTGAACGATAGGATACATAAAGTGATCGATAGAATTCAAAAAATGATCGATAGAAGCCACAAAAGTGATCGATAGAAACTGAATATGATTAATACTTCCTTCTTTTTTTAAAGACCACATTAAAACTCAAAAATATCTTTAAATATGAACATCAAAAAAACCTCCAAAACGCGATTTTCACACGTTTTGGAGGTTCTATGCATCAATTCATCGGCTCGATGACTAAATAACGATTCGGATCTGTGCCTTCTGAATACGTTTCGATGTCTAATCGATTGGATAATGCATTATGAATGATCTTTCTTTCATAGGATGGCATCGGTTCAAGCTTTACTTTTCTTCCGTTTCGTACGGCTTGATCGGCCATTCTTTCTGCAAATTGTTCCAATGATTGCTCTCGGCGTTCTCTATAATCACCAACATCCAGTCGTACAACTTTGAATTGCTCTGAGAATTTGTTTGTAATGAGTTGCGCCAATTGCTGCAACGCATTCAATGTTTGTCCCCTTTTTCCGATGAGGAACGCGGCTTTTTCACTTTCGAGTTGGAACGTGATGTATTTCCCGTCCTGCTCATAGTTAACGACCAGGTCATCAATGCCCATTTCATTAGCAATGGCCACTACATACGATTTAGTTTCATGAATGGCTACTTCATCGGATACTTTTGAGGAATCTTGTACTTCAAGAACAATTTCCTCTTCAAATCGTTCTTCAATTGGTTGTTCAACTTCGAGTTGTTCAGGTTCTACAATAGTCACTTTCTCATCGGTGTCTGTTTCGTTATTGTCCTCTACATGTGGTTCATTTACAGTGACAATGACTTCCGCATCTTTTGCTCCGAAACCAAGAAACCCTTTTTTACCGCTTTCTATTACTTCCACATTCACTTGTTCACGCGTCAAACCGAGTTCTTGCAGAGCCGCTTCTATTGCTGCGTCTACTGTCGCTCCCTTTCGCGTTATCTTGTTCATTTCTTTTTCCCTCCCGTTTTTACAGGGACCACTTCTTTTTTCTTGAAGGGTTTGTAAATGAAGATATTTTGGATGATTGAAATGATGTTACCGATAACCCAATAAAGTGCAAGTGCTGCTGGTAAGAATGTACCGAAAATAATAATCATGAAAGGCATAATGTACATCATGATTCTCATTTGTGGATTATCCATTGCAGGGCCTGTCCGTAATACTGCAAATTGCATGAGACCTGCCACAATCGCAAGGGTAATACTTGGTGCAGCTAGTTCAAACCAAAGGAAATTTCCGATATTGATTTCTGGTGTTGCATTCATTCTGCTAATTGCGTGATATAGACCAATAATGATCGGCATCTGAATCAAAACTGGTAGACAACCTGCTGCAGGATTAATTTTCTGCTCTGTCATCAGTTTTTGCATTTCTTCACGGTACTTTTGTTGTGTAACCGCGTCTTTAGATTTGTATTTCTCTTTTAAGCCTGTAAGTAGAGGTTGCATCTCCTGCATCCGTTTTGAGCTTTGTGCCTGCTTAATCATTAACGGCAAGAGAATTAAGCGGATAATAATTGTAACGGCAATGATTCCGAAGCCATATGTCCCGAGTAATTCTTTAAATGTGACAATTAATGATACAATTGGCCAAACGATATATTTATTCCAGAAGCCTTCACTTGTTTCATAAATAGGCTCATTGAATTCTGTACACCCGGCCAAAAATACGGATAACACGGTTAACATGAGTATTAATAAGGATTTCTTTTTCAAGTCGTTTCCCCCAAAATTTTTACTATCCAGTCCATAGATAGTTTCAGTTTATCATGAACATTTGTAACGTTCTACTTCTTACTGTGTGATCTGCTTCATTTAAATGCTTTTGCAATTTTTAACACGTGTTGCAAACTTTTTTTCGTTTCATGGAAATCCAATGTGGCCGCCTGATGTCTGGCGATAATAACATAGTCGGTATCATTTTTAATGTCGTCTTTCATTTCCAAAAAAGATTGGCGTATGTATCGTTTAATCCGATTACGTGTTACGGCATTCCCTAGTTTCTTCCCGACAGACAACCCGATCCGGAATTGCTGTTGCTTGTCTCTTCTATAGGAATAAACAACAAATTGCCGATTTGCAACGGATTTACCTCTTTTAAATACCTTCTGAAAATCTTCGTTCTTTTTTATCCGTTGTTCCTTCTTCAATATACTGCACCTCCAAAATACACGTCCTTTAATCATGCCCTTTTTTCATTACTTTAACGGATTTGTTTCTACTTTAATTCGTATGAGTTTGAGTTCAGCTAACAGCTAGTTGTGACAAGAAGTTAAAAGCAAAGTGCGCCTCTTCCTCTACTTCTCCTCTTTAAATAGGATGTTCAAGTCCCGAGATTGCACAAAACGTGGCGTCTTTAGTCGGTCTGCGCCAGTCGCGCCTAAACACCACCCTCCGCTTTTGTTCTTTCGTTATATAAAAAAAAACCACTGGGGTACAGTGGTCTTAAGCTGAAAGCACTTTTCTTCCTTTGCGACGACGAGCAGCGAGAATATTACGTCCGCTTTTTGAGCTCATTCTTGAACGGAAGCCGTGAACTTTACTACGTTTACGTTTATTTGGTTGGAATGTACGTTTCATTTTAAAGACACCTCCTGCATTGTCCCTTTACAATCTGACAGTCTTGAACAGTATAAATGCCTTTACTTATAATGTCAATCATTTTTTCACTCATACTTTTTTTCAGTTTGTATCTGTTACTTTCATTTATCGACAAAAAAATCTACGGTTCGATTGTGGAATTGGGTTATCCACAGTTTCAAATTCATCTCAGGTCATAATTTGTTTATAGAATTTTTTTCGGTATTTTTTATGCACAACCCTTATCTACACCTTTTACACATATGAAAAGCTGTGGATAACGTTTTTCTCCACAATTGTCGCTATTGTTAATAACTCATAGAATCCCTTGTGTTTGTTGTAGTTTCTTGTTACAATGTATAGGATTTTGCTGTTAATAAACATAAACCGACTTTTTCTTATCCACAATTGTTAATAGGTTGTGGATAATTTTTTCAACACTTTTGGATATTTGTTATCCACACAGCTGATTTGTGTGTATAATACATATTCCTGTGTTTTTTATTTTGTCAGTAAAGGAGGCCCACGAGTGGATCAGCTAGATAAATTATGGGACAGTGTATTGTCGAAAATTGAAAACCGTATTTCCAGACCCAGTTTTGAAACTTGGTTGAAATCGACGAAATTGCTGTCCTACGGAGATGAGAATGTTACGATTGCTGTTCCAAATTCGTTTGCGAAGGATTGGCTCGAAACACATTATGTACATTTGATAACGGGTATTCTTTCAGATTTGACCGGCGAAGATCGTTTTATACATTTTGTCGTCCCAAAAGATATGGAAGAAAGCGATTTCCCTGTGCCTAAGGCAACTGTTCAGCAAGTGGAGAAAGCTCCAGTTCAATCGGCATCAGTAATGTTAAATCCTAAATATACATTTGATACATTTGTAATAGGTTCAGGGAATCGGTTCGCCCATGCTGCATCGCTTGCAGTAGCGGAAGCGCCCGCAAAATCGTATAATCCCCTATTCATTTATGGAGGGGTAGGACTAGGTAAAACCCACCTCATGCATGCAATCGGGCATTATATTATGGAACAAGATCCGACTGCTAAAGTTGTTTATTTATCGTCGGAGAAATTTACGAATGAATTCATTAATTCCATTATGAATAACAAGGCCGGCGAATTTAGAAATCAATATCGGAACGTGGATGTCCTATTAATAGACGATATTCAGTTCATTGCAGGAAAAGAACAGACACAAGAGGAATTTTTCCATACTTTTAATACGCTTCATGAAGAATCGAAACAAATTATCATATCAAGTGATCGTCCACCAAAGGAGATTCCAACACTGGAAGACCGCTTGCGTTCGCGCTTTGAATGGGGATTAATAACGGATATTGCTCCACCTGATTTAGAAACACGTATCGCCATCCTTCGTAAGAAAGCGAAAGCAGATGGACTGATCGATATTTCTGATGAAGTGATGTTGTACATTGCCAATCAAATTGATTCCAACATACGTGAATTAGAAGGCGCGCTTATTCGGGTTGTCGCTTACTCTTCACTCGTCAATATGGATATAACGACTGACCTAGCTGCAGAAGCATTGAAAGATATCATACCGAATTCACGTCCTAGAACTGTTACCATTTTGGACATTCAAAAAGCTGTCGGGGAGCATTATAGTGTACGTCTTGAAGACTTTACAGCAAAGAAAAGAACGCGTGCAATCGCTTTTCCTCGTCAAATTGCGATGTACCTATCGCGTGAACTGACTGATTCGTCCTTGCCTAAGATCGGGTCGGAATTTGGGGGCCGCGATCATTCAACTGTTATTCATGCGCATGAAAAAATCTCCCAACAAATGAAAGAAGATCAAAACTTGCAGCAAGATATACAAGATATTCGAAATGCATTAGGTCGCGGCTAAGTTAGTGGTCGTTGTCTGACGGCATACCTGTAAAAGACGGACAAGCCCACATGTGTATAACTATAAAAATTCGCTACAAGCTATGAACACTTTATGCACATGTGAATAGCTTTTGTAAATCTAGCATTCTCAGGCTTATCCACATTTCCACAGCCCCTATTACTATTACTATCTTTATTAATAACTAATTAATTATATAAGCGAGGGTGCAGAATGAAATTTGAAATAATGCGAGACTGGTTGCTCGAAGGATTGAATGACGTCATGAAAGCAATCAGTCAAAAAGTAGCAAACCCGATATTGACTGGGGTAAAAATCGAAGTAAATGATAAAGGATTGACAATGACCGGTAGTGATTCGGATATTACGATTTGTACGTTCATTCCTGTTGAAGAAAATGGTGAACAAATCATCCGCGTCATTGAATCAGGTTCAATCATTCTTCAAGCAAAAGTTTTTAGTGAAATTGTACGTAAACTTCCTACAAATGATGTCACGATTGAAGTTGAAAATGGTTTGCAAACACATATTCAGTCAGGTAAATCTGAATTCCACTTAATTGGTTCAAGTACAGATGACTATCCTGTGCTACCTAATGTGAAGGATGAATACCGTTTTTCCTTACCATCTGATTTGATGAAATCAATTATTCGGGAAACCGTGTTTGCTGTGTCCCAACAAGAAACTCGTCCAATTCTTACGGGAGTACATTGGGAAACAATTGACGAAAAACTTGTATGCGTTGCAACAGACAGCCACCGACTTGCTCGCCGTGAAATCGTTCCTGAAAACATGCCTGAAAGTGCCTTCAGTGTTGTGATTCCAGGGAAAAGTTTGCAAGAGTTGAACAAAATTTTAGAAGACAATACAGAACTTGTAGATATTGTTATCGCTGATCAGCAAGTACTGTTTAAATCTCGAAATGTCTTGTTCTACTCCAGATTATTGGAAGGTAATTATCCAGACACTTCTCGTTTGATTCCAGCTGAGCACAAAACGACTGTACATGTGAATGGCCGCCAATTGCTGCAAGCGATTGACCGAGCTTCATTACTTGCTCGTGAAGAACGAAATAACATTGTCCGTTTCTCAGCTGATGGAGGAAAAATCATTGAGATCTCTTCCAATTCACCAGAAATCGGTAAAGTTGAAGAGTCGATTGAAGCAATTGATGTAAACGGCGAAGATTTAAAAATATCCTTTAGTGCAAAATATATGATGGACGCCTTAAAAGCGATTGATGCGCAAGATATCGCCATTCACTTTACAGGTGCAATGCGCCCATTCATTTTGAAATCCACTGATAGCGACTCAATTTTACAATTAATTCTTCCGGTCAGAACTTTTTAATTCAGTACAGCGGAAATACGCAGCAAGCGGCATGTAAATAATGCTCGTTTGCTGCTCTTTTTTAATTTTTTACAAATAACTTCCCTAAAGCCTCAGAAGATCCAAATAGGTGTCCAATGAACGGATCAAAATAATCTATAACTAGAAGGACATCAGCGTTAAATATTTACTTATCCACATGTTGACAAGTCTAAAAGGTTGAATTTGTCCTGTTTTTTATCAAAATCTGAGCCCCCCTTTTACTTACTGAGCAAAGTTCGGTAAAATAGAAGGACAGACTACGAAGTGAAGGAATGAAACGAATGGAAGAGATTAGAATTGACACATCGTTCATAACGCTTGGCCAGTTGCTAAAAATGACCGACGTCATTAGCTCTGGTGGCATGGCTAAATGGTTTTTGGAAGAACATACTGTTTACTTGAATGGCGAAGAAGAGCGTCGGAGAGGTAAAAAAGTATATGACGGTGATGTTGTAAATATACCAGGATCCGGCAGGTATAAAATTGTTTCTACAGTAGACGGTCATTCAGATGTTCATTGAACGACTTGCCTTAACAGATTATCGAAATTATTCTTCTCTAACATTGAATTTTTCCCCTCAAATCAATGTCCTAATCGGTGAAAACGCCCAAGGTAAAACGAATATCATGGAAGCCATCTATGTATTGTCGATGGCAAAGTCGCATCGGACAGCAAATGATCGTGAACTTATACGCTGGGAGCAAGAGTATGGTAAAATAGAAGGGGACGTCCAACGCAAATATGGACGGTTACCGCTAGAATTGACCATTTCTAAAAAAGGCAAGAAAGCTCGCGTCAATCATTTGGAACAAAACCGTCTGAGTCTTTACATCGGTCAATTGAATGTTGTCATGTTTGCACCAGAAGATTTGAATCTTGTAAAAGGCAGTCCGCAAGTCCGTAGAAGGTTTTTAGACATGGAGATCGGCCAAATCTCTCCAGTCTACTTACATGACTTGCTTACGTTTCAAAAGATTCTTAAACAGCGAAATGCCATTTTAAAAGATAACCGCGGTAAAATGGATTTTACGGACGTCATGTTCGATATTTATACAGAACAATATATTCAAATTGCTGTTCAATTGATTCGAAAACGATTCTACTTTGTCGAACTGCTTCAAAAATGGGCAGAACCGATTCACAAAGGGATTTCGCGAGGACTTGAACAGTTAAAAGTGTCATATGGCACTTTAAAAGAGTTGGATTCTGGGCAGACTACTGAACAGATGGAAGAAATATTCAGCCAGAAATTACAGGAATCGAGACGTCGTGAATTGGATCGTGGGATGACTTTGATCGGACCGCATCGAGACGATCTCCATTTTTTTGTGAATGGCTACGATATACAGACGTATGGATCGCAGGGGCAGCAACGAACGACTGCGCTGTCCCTAAAACTTGCGGAAATCGATCTCGTAAAACAGGAAGTCGGCGAAACCCCTGTCCTTCTGTTGGACGATGTCCTATCGGAACTAGACGATTACCGTCAGTCTCATCTGTTGAACACCATGCAAGGTCAAGTGCAGACATTTGTAACGACGACTAACATTGCTGGTTTAGACCACGAAGCGATACGTAACGCTAAACTGTACAACGTTTCAGCAGGACAAGTGGCAAAAGAAGAATGACGTCGGATTCACGAGTTCCAACAGCACGTCTGCACAAATGAATAAAGCTTAACGATGATTGATGTTCGGAAAGGAAAGGTGAACATTTTGGCTATGGAAGAAAAAGAATTACAGACAGCTTATGATGCGAATCAGATACAAGTTCTTGAAGGCTTAGAGGCTGTCCGTAAACGTCCGGGCATGTACATCGGTACAACGAGTTCGCGAGGGCTACACCATCTTGTATGGGAAATTGTCGATAATAGTATTGACGAAGCTTTGGCGGGTTATTGTGACCACATTGAAGTAACAATTGAAAAAGATAACTGGATTCGTGTAGATGATAATGGGCGTGGTATCCCCGTAGGCATCCAAGAATCCACAGGCCGACCGGCTGTTGAAGTAATTATGACGGTTCTTCACGCAGGTGGAAAATTCGGTGGTGGAGGTTACAAAGTTTCAGGAGGCTTGCACGGTGTAGGTGCATCAGTCGTCAATGCCCTATCTGAATACACAGAAGTGTATGTGCGCCGCGATGAAAAAGTTCATGCCATCACATTTGAGCGAGGTGTCGTGACGAAAGAGCTTGAAGTGATCGGAGAAACAGACGAGACAGGAACGCGCATCCGTTTTAAAGCTGACCCTGAAATCTTTTTGGAGACAACGGTCTATGAATATGAGATTTTAGCCCATCGCTTACGAGAGCTTGCTTACTTGAATAGAGGATTACGCATTTCGATTACGGATGAACGTGAAGAAGAAAAGCGTGTTGACACTTTCCATTACGAAGGCGGCATTAAATCTTACGTTGAGCATTTGAATAAAAACAAAGAACCGATTCATGAAGATCCGATTTTCATAGAAGGTGAAAAAGATGGGATTTCCATTGAAATTGCGATGCAATATAACAGCGGATTTGCAGAAAATCTGTTTTCATTCGCCAATAACATCAATACGTATGAGGGCGGTACACATGAATCAGGCTTTAAGACTGCATTAACGCGCGTCGTGAACGACTATGCAAGGAAAAATGGAATAATAAAAGAATCTGATCCGAACTTGTCGGGTGACGATGTTCGTGAAGGGTTAACTGCAATTATTTCCGTCAAACACCCTGATCCACAATTCGAGGGACAAACGAAGACGAAGTTAGGAAACTCAGAAGTCAGTACGATTACAAATGCTTTATTCTCAGAAGGATTCCAACGTTTCCTACTCGAGAATCCAATTACTGCACGATTAGTCATCGATAAAAGTCTTATGGCAGCACGTGCACGAATCGCAGCAAAGAATGCGAGAGAATTGACTCGTCGTAAATCCGCTTTGGAAGTTTCAAGTCTACCTGGTAAGTTATCGGATTGTTCATCTCGCGATCCAAAGATTAGCGAGTTGTATATCGTTGAGGGTGACTCGGCAGGTGGTTCAGCAAAGAGTGGTCGTGATCGTCATTTCCAAGCGATCCTGCCGTTACGCGGAAAAATCTTGAACGTAGAGAAAGCCAGATTGGACCGTATTCTTGGAAATGCTGAAATTCGAATGATGATTACAGCACTCGGAACAGGTATTGGCGGCGAATTCGACTTGTCGAAAGCCCGTTACCATAAAATCATCATTATGACCGATGCGGATGTCGATGGAGCCCATATTCGGACGTTACTGTTGACATTCTTCTTCCGCTTCATGCGTCCATTGATTGAAGCAGGATATGTGTATATTGCTCAACCACCACTTTATCGTGTGAAGCAAGGGAAGCATGAGGAGTACTGCTTCGATGAAGAAGAATTGCAAGCGATTTTAGCGCGTCTGTCTACAACGCCAAAACCGGTTATTACACGTTATAAAGGTCTTGGTGAAATGGATGCCACTCAATTATGGGAAACAACAATGGATCCTGAACAACGTACGCTCCTTCAAGTGCAACTCGAAGATGCATTGGATGCAGATACGACTTTTGAGCAATTGATGGGCGATGAAGTGGAGCCAAGACGTAAGTTCATTGAAGAAAATGCGATGTATGTAAAGAACTTAGATGCGTAATCCGTTTTCATAGAGCAGTAAGGGAAATCATCCAACAAGGTAAACCCCTGTTGGACGATTTTTCGGTAAGAAGTAGAACAAACACGAGCACATGGACCTGCCAACAAACAGGGGCATTGTTCAGTTGACAGGCTGTGCAAGAAAAGCGCCTGAGTTGAAAGGAGTTTGACAAAATGGCAGATATGCCTAAACGCGGTGTCCAAGGAATAAACATCAGTACGGAGATGAAAACATCCTTTCTCGACTATGCAATGAGTGTTATCGTCTCTAGAGCCTTACCTGACGTGAGGGATGGATTGAAACCCGTTCACCGTCGTATCCTCTACGCAATGCAAGATCTAGGAAATACTGCAGACAAACCACATAAGAAATCAGCACGTATCGTTGGTGACGTTATCGGTAAGTATCATCCACATGGTGATAGTGCCGTTTACGACACGATGGTCCGGATGGCGCAAGACTTCAACTATCGTTACATGTTGGTAGATGGCCATGGGAATTTCGGTTCCGTTGATGGTGACGCGGCGGCAGCAATGCGTTATACGGAATCTCGGATGTCTCGCATCGCGATGGAATTGCTACGTGATATCAATAAAGACACGATTGACTACCAAGACAACTATGACGGACAAGAAAGAGAACCGATTGTGTTACCGAGCCGGTTCCCGAACTTACTCGTTAACGGAACGTCTGGAATTGCTGTCGGAATGGCAACGAATATTCCACCACATCATATTGGAGAAACAATTGATGGTGTATTAGCGATGGCAGATAATCCCGCAATTACGACTGAAGAATTGATGGAAATCATTCCAGGACCGGACTTCCCAACTGGAGGAATCATTCTTGGAAGAAGCGGAATTCGTAGAGCCTATGAAACGGGTCGCGGTTCCATAGTTATCCGTGGGAAGATCGAAATTGAGCAGCAATCAAACGGTAAAGAAACAATCATCGTCACAGAGTTGCCTTATCAGGTGAACAAAGCACGTTTGATTGAAAAAATTGCTGAGTTGGTCCGCGATAAAAAAATCGAAGGCATTACCCATTTAGCGGATGAATCGGATCGTACAGGTATGCGGATTGTTATCGAAGTGCGTAGAGATGCGAATGTCCATGTATTATTGAACAATTTGTACAAACATACGGCTCTCCAATCAAGCTTCGGGATCAATATGCTTGCACTCGTTGAAGGACAGCCGAAAATATTAGCACTGAAAGAAATTTTACATCATTACTTAGAACACCAAAAAGTAGTTATCCGTAGAAGAACGCAATATGAGTTGAACAAAGCAGAAGATCGTGCACACATTTTAGAAGGTTTGCGGATTGCGCTCGATCATATCGATGAAATTATTGCATTAATTCGTGGATCCAAAACAACAGATGAAGCAAAAACCGGGTTGATGGAACGCTTTAATTTGTCAGAACGTCAATCCCAAGCAATTTTGGACATGCGTTTACAACGATTGACTGGTTTGGAACGCGACAAAATCGAAAATGAATACCAAGAGCTATTAGTACTCATTTCCGAATTACGTGCAATTCTTGCAGATGATCAAAAAGTTGTCGATATTATTCGTGAAGAACTTCTAGAAGTGAAACACCGTTTCGCGGATGATCGCAGGACAGAAATCACGATGGGTGGCGCAGAAATGCTCGAGGATGAAGACCTCATTCCTGTAGAGAACTCTGTGTTGACGTTAACGCATAATGGCTACATTAAGCGCCTACCTGCCAATACGTATCGTAGCCAACGTCGTGGCGGTCGTGGTATTCAAGGAATGGGAACAAATGATGATGATTTTGTTGAGCATTTGTTGAATACCTCCACACATGACACGATCCTCTTCTTTACGAGTAGAGGGAGAGTGTTCCGGAAAAAAGGATACGAAGTGCCTGAATTCAGCCGTACGGCAAAAGGACTGCCAATCATTAATCTTCTAGACTTCGACAAGGATGAAAAAGTTACAGCTATGATTCCTGTCGAGAAGTTTGAAGCGGATAAATACTTGTTCTTTGCTACACGTGAGGGTGTTGTGAAAAGAACGTCTGTAGCCGATTTCGCAAATATCCGTTCAAACGGATTAATTGCCTTAACGTTACGCGACCAGGATGAATTGATTGGCGTTAAAATGACAAACGGCGATCAAAACATTGCCATCGGTACAAGAGACGGCATGCTCATCAAGTTTGACGAACGTGATATCCGTTGCATGGGTCGTACTGCAAGTGGTGTGCGTGGTATCCGTTTACGTGAAGGTGACGTGGCGGTCGGCATGGATACTGTTGCAGAAGGTGATGAAATTCTTGTCGTTACGGAAAAAGGTTTTGGAAAGCGTACGCCTGAAGAGGAGTACCGTATCCAGTCCCGTGGAGGATATGGCCTAAAAACCTTGAATGTCACCGATCGAAACGGTCCACTGGTAGCCATGAAAACAGTAGATGGTACAGAAGATCTGATGCTAATTACGATTCACGGTATTCTCATCCGTATGGACATTGAAGACATCTCTTCCATTGGTCGTAGTACACAAGGTGTTCGTCTAATCCGTCTTGGTGAAGATGAGCACGTAGCAACAGTAGCGAAAGTGGAAAAAGAGCAAGAAGATTCTTATGATAGCGAAAATCATGCAGACACAGAAACTGAGGAACAATCAGTGGACGTAGAAAGCAGCAGTGAAGTGGAAGAAAGCCACGACGAAGAATAAAAAAATATGCTGTGAATGCTTGTCTGTTAACAGACTAAGTAGCATGGTATTCCAAAAGTAAACCCGTGTGAAATCTCCGTAATTTGATTTCACACGGTTTTTTTATTTGATTTGATCATGACGTGGGCAAGTGTAGGAAGTTGAAATTACATAAAACGCACAGTAAAGTGTGAATTACTTTAATGCAGCGGACGATGCCGCAAGGAGTCATTGGGGTATCAAGAAGTGTGTTAGCTGCACATAGGCCTACCGGAAGCTGACAACCGATGAAATGCAATTAAATTTGCACGTTGGTTAAAAAAGACATCTCCAGATCATTTTCATATTTTTCTATCGTTTAATTTTATAAATTGGAGTATGATAGTTCTTAAGAGATATGGGGAAGCGGTGAGACTTTAGAAATGGAAATACTGAAGAATAGTAGTGACTTACGTGCTGGAATCTTGCTAAAAGAAGATGTCTATTCAAAAACGAAGTATCCAATCATGCGCAAAGATACAGAGTTGACGTTAGAACATATTGAAGTCCTTCGAGTTTTTGGTATAAAGAAAGTGTTAGTGGAAGAACGCGTCACCAAAAAAGAAAACGAATCGCTAGCATCTACAATGTCCACACAAGAATTGATGAACGATCTTCCGATGAGTATGTATGTGCTACGTAAACAATATAACGAAACAGTCCGAGACTATAAAAAAGAATTTTTCTATTGGAGAGCTGGTCAAAAACCTGACATAGTAAAAGTGAGAGCATTCACCTTACCTTTAATCGAAAATTTTGTTAAGCAAAAAAAGATGTTAGCTTTATTAAATGAGTTTTCTAATCCGGATGAATATATTTATCACCACTCAGTGGCGGTTGGTATTTTGTCAGCAGCGATTAGTAAACAAATGGGGTATGAAAAGGGGGATATGTTGCAACTAGCAATTGCAGCGACACTTGCGGATTGCGGCATGTCTAAAATTAGTCCTTCTATTTTAGAGAAAACAGCCTTCCTTACAAGAGAAGAATATAGCGAAGTGAAGAAACATACATTGTTCAGTTTAAAAATGGTACAAGAATCCCCGCTACTTCGTCAGGAGATGAAAATAGCCATACTTCAACATCACGAACGATTGGATGGCAGCGGTTATCCAAGAGGCGATAAGTTAGGGGCAGTCTCGCTATTCTCTCAAATTATAGCCGTTGCAGACGTATATCACGCAATGACGTCAGAAAGACTTTATCGGCCAAAACATTCTCCTTTTAAAGTAATTGAAATGATAAAAGAAGAAGAGTTTGGCAAGTTTGACCTTAAAGTAGTAGAGGCTCTTCAGAAACTAGTTGGCGATTTATCAATTGGCACACGTGTAAAGTTGACGGATGGTGAGTTAGGTGAAGTGATGTTCCTCCACCGAGATGCACCCCTCCGACCGATGATTAAAAAAGAAGCAGATGGTTCCATTATTGATTTAACAACACATCGGCACTTGGCGATTGCTAAGATTATTGAGTGAACAGATGGAATGGGTTTGAAATCTACTTTCCATTGGTCTGATATGGAGAGTAGGTTTCAAAAGTTGTTGGTAATAAAAAGCGGAGGATAGTGGATAAATGCTTTCTTTTCTAGGTTTTATATAAAACAAGATATTTATTGAAGAAAAGTATTGCACTGATAATGATATGGTGATATAGTAGATAACGTTGCACTTCCGATAAACGAAAACGACTTGAAAACAGGTTGAAAAACTTTTTTAAAAAAGTTGTTGACATCGAAATGAACAACATGGTATTATATAAAAGTTGCTTCTGAACGAAGCGGCCGAACATGAACCTTGAAAACTGAACAGCAAAACGTCAACAAATAAAGTTCTGAAGCCGACTTGTCGGTGAACGAACAACTCGAATCTTCGGATTCAAAATTGACATCTTAAATGATGCCAGCAAGAAATGAGCTATTCATTTTCTTCTTTTATGGAGAGTTTGATCCTGGCTCAGGACGAACGCTGGCGGCGTGCCTAATACATGCAAGTCGAGCGGATTGAAGGGAGCTTGCTCCCTGATATTAGCGGCGGACGGGTGAGTAACACGTGG